>NZ_JAMXBG010000008.1:0-201523 GCF_023913835.1 Pseudarthrobacter raffinosi
ACATGTCACGGTTCCCGACCGCGGGGCACCTGTGTTCCTGGGCAAAGTTCTCCCCGGGCATCAACTCCTCCGCAGGCAAGACCAAGGGAAACGGTTCGACCGGTCACGGTAACCGCTATCTCGCCCGGGTCCTTGGCGAGGCCGCCGTCGGGGCCAGCAAAACTCACACCTTTCTGGGCGAACGCCACCAGAGGCTCGCGCGGCGGCGGGGCAAGAAACGCGCCATCGTCGCCACCGGACGTTCCATCCTCGTGATCATCTGGCACCTGCTGGAGAACCCGGACGCACGGTTCAACGACCTCGGGCCCGACTACTTCAGCCGCCATACCAACCCAGAGACCAGCAAACGCAACCACATCCGCCAGCTCGAAGCCCTCGNGGGTGGGGCTACTTTTCGACGAGGGTGAGGACGTCGTAGGTGGCCACGATCTCGTCGTTCTGGTTGGTCAGGAGCGCGTCCCAGGCCACCTCGCCGTACTCGTCGGTTTCGCGCGGCGTGATCTTCTTGGCCGTCAGGGTGACCCGGATGGAATCCCCGGCAGCCACAGGCGTGATGAAGCGGAGGTTCTCCAGGCCGTAGTTGGCCAGGACCGGGCCCGGCGCCGGTTCCACGAACAGCCCGGCGGCCCAGCTCAGCAGCAGGTATCCGTGTGCCACGATGCCCGGGAAGAACGGGTTGGCTTCGGCCGCTTCCTGGTTGGTGTGGGCATAGAAGATGTCGCCGGTGGAGTTGGCGAACGCGGTGATGTCCGCCAGGGACACTTGACGCAGGTCGGACCGGACGGCGTCGCCGATCCGCAACGAAGCCAGCGACTTCCGAAACGGGTGCGTTCCCTCGGTCTCCACGGTAAAGTTCCGGTCCGCCCCGGTGTGCCAGAGGCCGGTGACGGCGGTGAGCATGTTGGGCGAGCCCTGGATGGCGGTGCGCTGCATGTGGTGCATTACCGAGCGGATGCCGCCCAGCTCCTCACCGCCGCCGGCGCGGCCTGGCCCGCCGTGGACCAGGTGCGGGACGGGCGAACCGTGGCCGGTGGAGCTGCGGGCGTCCTCGCGGTTGAGCATCAGCACACGGCCGTGGTGGGCGGCGATCCCGGTGACGAGTTCGCGGGCTACGGCAGGATCGTTGGTGCACACCGATGCCACGAGGGAGCCGCCGCCCCGGGCGGCGAGGCGGACGGCGTCGGGCAGGTCCTTGTATCCGATCACGGAGGCGACCGGGCCGAACGCCTCCAGGGAGTGGATCGCGTCAGTCTCGGCGTCAGCCCAGCTCAGCACCACAGGCGACATAAAGGCGCCAGCATCCACTACGCCCGTGGCGCCGCCGGCAGAGGTGACCGACGGCGAATCCAGCGTCCCGTACGCAAGCTCACCGCCGGCGTCGAGCATTGACTGCACCGCGGCGCGGACATCGGTGAGCTGCTCGAGCGACGCCAAAGCGCCCATCGTGACGCCATCGGCGCGGGGATCCCCCAGCACCACACGCTCATCCACACGCCTGCCGACAGCGGCGATCACCGCCGGCACCAGCTCCTGCGGGACGATGGCGCGGCGGATGGACGTGCACTTCTGGCCCGCCTTGACCGTCATTTCGGTGACCACTGACTTGATGAACGCGTCGAATTCCGGCGTGCCCTCCACCGCGTCCGGACCAAGGATGGCGGCGTTGAGGGAGTCCGTTTCGGACGTGAACCGGACGCCGCCCTGCACCACGTTGGGATGCGATTTCAGGGACAGCGCGGTGGACGCGGAGCCGGTGAAGGCCACCAGGTCGCGGTAGTCCAGCACGTCCAGAAGGCCGCGGACAGAGCCGGAAATCAGCTGCAGCGAGCCCTTCGGCAGGATGTTGGATTCGATGATCGCCTTCACCACGGCCGCGGCCACATACCCGGTGGGGGTGGCCGGCTTGACGATGGTGGGGACCCCGGCGATGAATGCGGGCGCGAGTTTCTCCAGCATGCCCCAGACCGGGAAGTTGAACGCGTTGATCTGCACGGCGACGCCGGGGATGCGCGTGTAGATGTGCTCGGCCACGAACGAGCCGTCCTTGGACAGCACCTCCATGGGACCGTCCACCACTACCTGCGAATTGGGCAGCTCGCGCCGGCCCTTGGAGCCGAACGTGAAGAGGACCCCGATGCCGCCATCGATGTCGATCATCGAGTCGATCTTGGTGGCACCGGTCTGGGCCGAAAAAGCATAAAAGTGCTCGCGCCGGGCGTTCAGGTACTGCGCCAGCTCCTTGAGCTTGAGCGCGCGCTGGTGGAAGGTCAGCTTGCCCAGTTCCGCCTGTCCCGTGGTGCGGCCGTAATCCACGACGGCGGCAAGGTCCAGGCCGTCGGTGCTCACCTTGGCCAGGACTTCTCCGGTGCTCGCGTCCCGCACGGGGACAGCGGAAGCTGCCGAACCGGCGTCGGGAGTCCACCAGGAATCCCGCACAAAACTGGGAACGGTCTGGACGGTGTCGACTGTGGTTTCTGCAGTGGTGGTCATCGTTGACGGGTCCTTCCAAGGCGGGGACAAAACGCGGCCAGGGCTTTACTGACCGTCCGTTCGGTAATATGTCTACAGTACATGACTGTGCCGTGCCGCACACTGGAAGTTCAGCCTCGCCAAAGGAGACCCATGAGCGCCCTATCCCCCGACGCCGCTGCGCCGGACACCACCCCGGGCGCCACGCCGGTCGCCACGCCAGTCGCCACGCCGTGGAAGATCGTCCTCGGCGAGCTCGACGAGAAGATGGGCGTGAAAATCCTGGAGCAATCGGTCGAGCGCGTGGTGGCGACCATGCCTGTGGAGGGCAACAGGCAGTCGTTCGGGTTGCTGCACGGCGGCGCGTCCCTGGCGGTGGGCGAGGCTGTGGGCTCCTGGGCGGCGGTCATCCACGCCAGCACGTTGGGGAAAACTGCCGTGGGGGTGGACGTCTCCGCGACGCACCACCGCTCCGCGCGCGAGGGCAAGATCACCATCACCGCCACGCCCATCTACCTCGGCGGCACCCTGACCACGCACGAGGTTCTCATCACCAACGACGCCGGCCAGCGCCTCTGCACGCTGCGCATCACCAACCTGCTGATGAAGAAGAAGTAGCCGTCCCACCCCATGTAGGTAGCGCTATCTGTCGTTTTGCGTGCCCAAAACGACTGATAGCGCTACCTAGTTGGGGTGGGGCGCTGCCGCTTCCGCCGCTTCGCCAGCACCAGGAGCACACCGCCGACGGCGAGCGCACCAGCCGCCAGGCCGGCGAACAGAATCAGCCCGGATGCGCCGGTGTTGGCCAGGCCAGCCGCCGCGCTGTCACCCAGCGGACGTACGACGGCGGCGCTGTCACGTTTTGGGGGCAGCGCACCGTTCGCGGCTGGCACCGCAGCCGGGGGCTGAGATTGCGGGGCTGGCTGGGAGGGCTGGCTGACCGGGGTGAAGTCGAAGGCCACGGCACCGGATGTGCTGAATCCGTTGACCGTTTCGGCCGTGAAACGCAGCGGGCCTGCCACCGCGGGGGCAGTAAAGGACCACGCACCGCCAGCGTCCACGGGAACCTCAATGGACGCCTGGCCACTCACGGTGATCCGGACCTTCGAACCCGCCGCGACAGCGGACGCCGGAGCTGCGGCCACCGTGCCGGTAACGGTCTGGCCGGCGTCGAACGTTGCCCCCGACGCGGGCGACGTCACAGCCGGCTTGTTGAGGAAGAGTTCCAGCTGGTAGCCGGGGAGCACAGTCAATGAGTCCTGCAGCGTGGCGGCCACGGCGAAGTTTACCGGCGGCGCTTCGTTTGGTTTGGGTGCCTCTTCACCGGCCGAGTGGGTGCCCACGGCGTAGTTGCCGCTGACCCAGGGCCCGCCAGAATCGCCGCCGCTGGACTGGACATCGAAGGACAGGAAACCGTTGAAGGCCCGCAGGTCTGTCGGATCCGTCGCATAGTTGAGTCCGCCTGCCACGTAGATCCCCACCTCGTCGATGGTTCCGCAGGACCACGCTGAGGTTCGGCCGGAGCGACAGACCGGCATGCCGATTACCGGGGCGGCCGTCCCTATGATCTTGACGTCCCTGCCGGCCTGCGAGGGATCGTTCCATGTGCTGGCGGCGGGCAGTGGATCGAGGCCGGCGCGAAGTTGACCAATAACGGCGATGTCCGTGCCGACGTTGCCGGGGTCATCATCGTTGCCGGGGCGCAGGACTGTGGAGTTTCCGGGTCCGCCAAACTGGCTGAACCCGAAGGTCCCCAACAGGTCGCTACGGTTCCATTGCGGAAATTCCACGGTGGCCGTTGCCGCGGCGCCGTCATCCGTGCAATGTCCGGCAGTGAGGACGCCCGGCAGGCCTGCCGGGTCAAAAACTGAAAAGCCAGCGGAGCAGATTTCTCCGATGTCGGTGAAGTAGCCCTGGCCGCCGGAAAGGTCGGCCTGCGGCGCGAGCGGCGCCCCGGCGTCGAGCTGCACGTTGGCGTAGCGGGCCACAAACTCGGCGGGCGAGATCTTGCCGTCCGAGTTTGGGCTGGTGAGGCTCGAGCCGGCATTTCCGTCGTCGGCCGAATCAGGCACTGTGGCCTCGGACCCGTTGATTCCGCCGGTACGAACTACGAACCTGCTCCCGGTGTACGCCACGGCCTGCAACCCAGCCGCGCCCACATCGCGGAGGTACGCCTGGTACAGCTCCTGGGTGCTCCGGGCCAGTTCGGTGCCGGTCGCCGGAGAACCGGTCGACTGGGTGCCCGTTGCGGCCGGCGCGTCGGTTCTGTCAGCAGGCCCGTCCGACGGCGGCGCGGCGGGTGCGGTTTCAAGGTCGACGGCCGGGATAGTCGCGCTGAGCCGTGCCACCTCCGCTTCCAGCTCGGCCCCGCTACCGGCGACCAGAATGCTGCCGTTGTGGATCCGTGTTCCGAGGTAGCCGGAGATATCCTGCAGGGCCGCCGCAACGTCCGCAGCCTGCTTGCCCAGCTGGCCCGCAGCCGCGAACTCGTCTGCGGTGAGGCCAACATCGCGGAGGGCAGCTTCCCGAAGGCCGGCGTCGCCGGGGTGCGCGTCGCCGGGGCCGACCTCGCCGGGCTGCGCGTCACCGCCTCCGGAACCTCCCGCCGTCGGGCGTTCCGCAGCGTCCGCCGACGCAACGGCAGGCGAAGCAACCGGTGGCGGCTCAACGGCCGGCTGCTCAACCGCCCAGGCCGGCACGGCCCCGAGCCCCACGGAAAGTGCCACTCCGGCAGCCGCTGCTACTGCAAATACGCGTTTCAAACTGTGTGCCATCGCTTTCGTTCTATTCATCTGTATCGCTCCGCCGTGCCATGTACGCGGCCAGGCACAAGACTGCCCCGCCCACCATGAGGAAGATCTGGCCCGGGAGCCACCCGCCGACGACGGTCCCGTCGCCGAGCCCGAAGTTCCCCGCCGTAGTCCCGAAATCTGAAGCGAGGACGGCCCAGAACGGCCCGGCCACAATCATCACAACTCCCGACACCGCGAGCGACGCCGCCACGTACTTCATGGAATTCATGGCGCCACCCTGCTACCGAGCAGGCTCTGGACGGCGCCCAGTTCGGCCTCGGACAGGCCGTTGCGCAGCAGGAAGGTGCGGGTGTCCAGCTCCCGGACAAACTCCACCACGGCCCGGCCGCGCCGCTCCAGCAGGCGTGTCAGTGCGGCGTCGTCGATGTGGCGTTCGCCAGCATGGGGCGGGCCGTGCGTCCGGAAGCGTTCGTTGATGCCTCGGGCGGCTTTGGCATAGCCGTCCGCAATGAGCTGGTCCGGGTCGCCGGCGAGGTCCTGGAGCATGGCTGCCACCATGCCGCTCCGGTCCCGTCCCGCCGCGCAGTGAATGACGACGGCACCGGCCTCGGCTGCCGCGACAGCGCGGAACACCGCCACGAACTTCTCCGGGTAGAGCCGGACGTTGTGCAGATAATGGGCGGGATCATTGAGGTACGGTCCGCCGACGGCAGTGAACCGCGGATCATCGGGTTCTTCAGTGGGTGCGGCGACGATCGTGACGCCGGACCAGGCTGCTGCGTCCACCGCAGGGTCGGTGTCCCGGCGCTGCGCTTCACGGGAGTTACGGAGATCAATCACCGTGCGAACGCCGTCGTCGTACGCCTGCCGCCAACCTGCCTCGGTGAGCCATTCGCGGCGCCCCATCCGGTAAACGCGGCCGGCAACGTGCCAGGCATTCACGGCTCCGTCCCAGCTCACGGCTCCCCCTGTCGTCTCCACCCGGACAGCTAACCACACAGCCGCCATCGCCCGCACGCGATGGGCAGGTACCGGACAGTGTAGCGGCGCAGAAAATCGAGTACTCCGGACCCGTGACGGGCTTGTGCGTGGGGCGTACGGTGGCTGTTACATGCCTGTCTCACTTGTCCAATTGATAGTCAAAAGGGGAAAATTCAATGGCACGTTCTGGAGTACGACGTCGGCGCTCGGCTTTTGCGGCAGGCCTCGCCACCATAGCTGGCTCTGGGGTTCGCGGCCATCCCAGCCGAAGCTGCGCCGCAGGCGAAGACCGACTATGTGGCGTTGGGTGATTCGTACGCCGCTGGGCAGGGCGCGGCTCCTTACACGGACCAGACCTGCTTTGTGAGCCGTAGGGGATATCCGGTCATTGCGGACAACCTCCGGGGACTGGAGCTAACGGCGAATGCAGCTTGCTCGGGGTACACGATTGGAGTAGTTGCCGGCAACCTCCCGGCCAGCCTCGCCGGCGCCGAGATCATCACGATCACCGTCGGCGGTAATGACCTCGACACTACGGGTTTGTTGGCCACCTGCTTCGCAGCTCCGGATGCATGTCTGGGGGCCGCTGCAGTTCGTGCTGCAATGCTTCAGGACGCACGCGACAATCCCAGCATAAGCGCACTCGTGCAAGGCTTGGCTGGCCTTAGCCTAGCGGTCGACGCGCAGGCACCTGGCGCACGAATCGTGTTTACCGGCTATCCGATGCTCTTTGATCCGACCTTTCCGGATCCCCGGGCAGGCGTGGTCAATCAACTGACTGCTGGGCTGAACGATGTTATCCGCTTGACCGCACTTGGAACTGGTGCTGAGTTCGTCGATGTCGCACCGGCCTTCGCAGGCCATGGCATTGGCTCAGCCGAGCCCTGGATCAACTTCAATGCCGCCACCATTCAGGATCCCGCCAATTTCCACCCCAACGGAGAGGGCTATCGGCACGGCTACTTTGCGTCACTGGTCGGCAAGCTGACCGGGCAGTAACCACGCCCCGCTCGCCAAGCACCCGTCACGCGTGCTTGGCGAGTCGGTGCTCCAGACCGTTCCGGACCATGGCCCACTCGTGCTCCAGGATTGAAAACACCACGGTGTCGCGGAGGACGCCGTCGCTGGTCCGCCGGTGGCTGCGCAGCACGCCGTCCTGCTTCGCACCCAGCCTGGCGATCGCCTCCCTGGACTGGTGGTTCAGCCAGTGCGTACAAAACGCCACAGCCACACGGGGCGTGCCGGCGTCGATATTGCAGTAAGTGGTCATGCCGATGATCCGGCCAGGGCCGCCGGTGGCAGGATCGATCAGCCGCGTGGTGAACGGCAGCATGGACCCCTGCTCCTGCATCGCCAGCCTGCGGTCGATCTCCGCCGCCATCCCGTCCGGCGCCGGGACCGACGTGTACCAGAGCTTCCACAGCTCGCCATCCTGTGCGGCCGCCACCAGATCATCATGGTGATCGTGCTTCAGCGGCTCAAGAATCACGTGCCGGCCGGTCAGGGTGAGGGGTTCAAAGAGGGTCACCCGGAAATCCTACTCAGCCCAGTCGAAGAATCCCTTGCCGGTCTTCCGTCCAAGCTCTCCGCGGGCCACCTTATCCTTGAGGATCTGCGGCGGCGCGAACCGCTCCCCCAGCGTGGAATGCAGGTACTCGGCGATGCCCAGCCGCACGTCCAGGCCCACAATGTCCGTGGTTCTCAGCGGGCCGGTGGGGTGCTTGTAGCCGAGGACCATGGCGGCGTCGATGTCGGCCGGGGACGCCACCCCCTCCTCCACCATGCGCATCGCCTCCAGCGCGATGGCCACACCCAGCCGTGACGAGGCAAAGCCCGGTGCGTCATTGACGACGACGGCGGTCTTGCCGAGTGCCTCGACCCACCGTTTCGCCGCCTCAGCGAGGTCCGGGGACGTCTGCTCGCCGAGCACCACTTCGATGAGGGTGGAGGCGGGGACGGGGTTGAAGAAGTGCAGGCCGAGGAAGTTCTGCGGCCGCTTGAGTTCGCGGGCCAGGCCGTTGACGGACAGGGACGACGTGTTGGAGGCCAGGTAGGCGTCATCGGCCAGTCGCTCCTCGATGCCGCGGAGCGAGGTGACCTTCAGGTCCCAGTCTTCGGGAACGGCTTCGACCACCAGCTGGCGGTCCTTGAAGTCGTCATAATCGACCGTGACGGCGAGCCGGGACACCATCTCATCCAGGTTGGCGTCAGTGGCGCCGCGTTCGATGCTCTTGGCAGCAGCAGTTTCCACCCTCTCCCGGGCGGCTTCGGCGGACGCTTCATCGCGCTCCACCACCAAAACGTTGGCCCCGCTGATCAGGAAGGCGTGGGCGACCCCCGCGCCCATGCGGCCCCCGCCGAGGACGCCGACGGTCGCGGGAAGGTTCGGGTTCGTCATGGTTTCTTCTTCTCTGATTTCTTGTCGAGGAAAGCCTGCATGCGGTCAAACTTGGCCTGGGATTCAAACAGGATCCCCTGCGCCAGCTGATCAATCAGCGGGTGGGCTTCCGCCGGGGCGTGGAAAACCGACTTTGTAATCCGCACGGCCAGCGGGTCCTGGCGGCCGATCCGGTCCGCCAGGTTGTGCGCGGCATCCATCAGCTCCGGCGCCTCGTGGATTTCGGTGATGAGGCTGGCCGCCAGGGCCTCCTCGGCGCGGAGGACCAGGCCCGCGAGCAGGATCTGCTTGGCCAACGGCTCCCCCACTAGCTCCTTGAGGCGCCAGCTGGCCCCGGCCGCAGCGAGGATCCCCAGCCCTGTTTCCGGGTTGCCGATCCGCACACTGGGCGTTCCGATCCGGAAGTCGGCGGCGTAGGCGAGCTCGGCGCCGCCGCCCAGGCAGTAGCCGTCCAGCGCGGCAATGACCGGCAGGGGCAGCTTCGCGATCCGCACGAAAATCGTGGAGTTAATGCCCTGCAGGGCATCATCGCGGCGCCGCTCGCGCAGCTGGGCGATGTCCGCACCCGAGGCAAAGACGCCGTCGACCCCTGAGATGATCAGGACTTTGGGATTCTGCTCAAGCGCAGCGCAGACCACGTGCAGTTCGTCCACCATCTGCTGGTCGATGGCATTCCGGACTTCCGGGCGGTTGAGGAGGACCACCACGCGGTCCTCGCGCTCCTCGATCAGGAGCGTGCGGAATTCAACGGTGCTTAAGTGTCCGTTCGCGCTTTCCGGGGCGGGCATCAGACACGCTCCAGCAGCATCGCGGTGCCCTGGCCCACGCCGACGCACATCGTAGCCAGGCCGATTTTGGCGTCCTCGCGTTCCATCCGGCCCAGCAGGGTGATGGCAATCCGTGATCCGCTGGAACCGAGCGGATGCCCCAGACTTATGGCGCCGCCGTCGTTATTCACCGTGTCCGGGTCCAGCCCGAGCCGGCGCATGCTCGCGAGCGACTGCGTGGCGAACGCTTCGTTAAGCTCGACGGCGCCCAGGTCACCCACGCTGAGCCCGCTCCGTGCGAGCACTTTCTGCGTCGCCGGGACCGGGCCGATGCCCATGATTTCGGGTTCGCAGCCGGCGGAGGCGCCGTCGACGATCCGGGCCCGCGGCGTCAGGCCCAGCCGTGCGATGGCGGCCTCGGACGCAACGATGATGGCCGAAGCGCCGTCGTTCAGCGTGGACGAGTTCCCGGCCGTGACCACGGAACCGCCCCGAACCACGGGGCGCAGCCCGGCGAGGACTTCCAGGGTGGTGCCGGCACGCGGTCCTTCATCGGTGTCCACCACGGTTTCGGCCTTGCGGGATTGGACCGTCACCGCGACGATCTCGTCCCTGAAGCGCCCTGCGGCAATAGCGGCGAGGGAACGCTCGTGGGAGCGGACCGCGAAGGCATCGGCGTCCTCGCGGGTGATGCCGTCCACGCGGGCCACTTCTTCCGCGGTTTCCGGCATGGAGTAGGTCATCTTGCCGTCGCGGGCGAGCCCGCCCTTCTGGAAGAGGGGGTTGACGAAGCGCCAGCCGATGGACGTATCGAAGATTTGTCCCGGTTTGGCGAACGCCGTTGCGGGTTTTTCCTGGGCCCACGGTGCCCGGCTCATGGACTCTACGCCGCCGGCGATCACCACGTCCGCGGCGCCGGACTTAATCATGTGGCTGGCCTGGATGATGGCGCTCAGCCCCGAGGCGCACAGCCGGTTGACCGTGATGCCGGGAATGTGGAGGGGAAGCCCGGCCAGCAGGACTGCCATCCGGGCCACGTTGCGGTTCTCCTCGCCAGCGCCGTTTGCGTTGCCCAGGATGACTTCCTCGACACTGTCCGGATCCAGCCCGGCACGGGTCACGGCCTCGCGGACCACCAGTGCAGCCAGATCATCCGGGCGGACCGCCGATAACGCACCGCCATACCTGCCCACGGGAGTGCGGACGCCGCCAACAAGAAAAGCCTCGACCATAAGAACAAATCCTTTACGCCAGGGAGCCGGAATCTTCGGGGCCGTCCAGTGACCGCCCTATTTACCGACCGTTCGTTCTATAAAGACTACACTCACAGGACAAGGACGCCGAGGTGCCCAGCCAGGAGTGGCGCCAGCAGGCTCAGCTGATAGTCGTCGATCACGACGCCGGCCAGGCTGCCGAGGCCGCTGATGGTCCGGAAATCCGTGCCGCGAAGATCAAAGTCCTTCAGCCGCGAGCCTGTGAGATCCAGGGTGCCGATGGTGCAGTTCTTGAGCGCCACGCGCGTCCCGGAGGCGGAACCGAGGTCCAGTTCGTTGATGATGCAGTCGCTGATGACAACGTCCGTCAGCTTGGACCCGCGCAGATTCAGGAAGTCCAGCTTGCCGCCGTCGATCCGGACCGACTGCCAGCCGGTCTCGTACAGCTCAGCGGAGCCCAGCCGGGGATTGTTCAGCTGCACGTCCCGCCACGTGGAGCGGGCGGCCCGGAACACCGGCGCGTACAGCTCGGACAGGATGCAGTCCCGGAACGTGGCCCCGCGGAGCTGGGTGTCATTGAAGGAGACGCCCTGGAACTCACACTCGGCAAAATCCGTGCCGCTCAGCTCCAGACCGTCGGCGACCGCCCGGCTGTACCGGACGCCGTCGTACCTTTCACCACGCTGGAAGTCCGGGGCCGGATCATCCGTGACATCCTCCAGGCTGACGGGCGAGAGCCGGGGAGCCGTTACCTTGGGGGGCTTTGCCGCCACTAGAGCGATTCCGCTTTGGCGGCGATTTCCGCCAGGTCCTTCGTGAGCGCCTTGCGTGTCATGCTCATGCCCAGCTTGCCGAAGAGAGTCATGCTGACCTTGCTGAGCAGGGTGGGCTTGACGACGTCGGCGCCGAAGGTCAGCGTCAGGTCCGTCCCGCCGTCGCGCTCGGCCAGGCTGAAGCGCGAGGTGTAGTCGGCACCGCCCTGGAGGGCCTTGACCGTGTTGCTGCGAGGAGGATCGGCCTGCGCCACCCACATCTCCACCGTTTCCGAGCGGCCCATCATGGTTCGCGTTTCCTTCCAGCGCGTCCCCTCGCCATAGGGCCCGTCGCTGAGCATCTGCACGGCGTCGATGCCGGACAGGGTGGAGGCGGAACCCGGGATGTCCGAGATGACCGCCCAGACCTTTTCCGGCGTGGCATGAATGTGCTGGGTCAGGCTTGTGCTGTGTTCCATGCATCGAGCCTAGTCGGGGGCGCTGACATTCGACAGGCCGCTGATATCGGAGGCCCCTTGAAATGGTAAGCATGCTTTGTGTTATTCTGAAACGGCATTGTTTGATCCCCTGAAAACGAAAGGCGGCCAGACTCATGGGCCTCGGAGACAAGATCAGTAACGAAGCAGAGCACCTGGGCGGCAAGGCCAAGGAAGCGACCGGCAACGCCACGGACAACGACAAACTCAAAGCCGAAGGCCAGGCGGACCAGGTCAAGGCTGACGCCAAGAAGGTCGGCGAAAACGTCAAGGACACCTTCAAGAACTAGTCCTCCCATATTCGAGCGGCGGCGGATTCCCATGGGGGATCCGCCGCCGTTCTCGTGTCCGCCGACCGCCATCCGTTGCTCCCCACCGACCCCCTCGCCTCGCAAGCTCGGCCAGGGAACCCTGCCGGCGTGGGCCCAGGCGCCCTTTTGACGCCCCAAAGGGCCCGTACGGAGCAGTCGATGGAGGGCTTGACGGCGGCGGCTACCCTTGGCCCATGACTTATGTGGACCTGAGTGCCCAGAGTGCCGCTGCCGGCGGTTCGCCTTCGCTCGGCGGATATCTCGCCACGCCATCCGGACCAGGTCCGTTTCCCGCGGTCCTGATGATCCACGAAGCCTTCGGCCTGAACGAACTCGTTCGCGGGCATGCAGACCGGATGGCCCGAGCCGGGTACCTGACGCTGGCGGTGGACCTGTTCAGCGACGGCGGCCCGCGCCGCTGCCTGGTCAGCACCATGCGGAGCATGCTCAGGGGAAGCGGCCGCGCGTTCACCGACCTCGCCACCGCCCGCTCCTGGCTGGCCACTTCGCCGCTGTCCACCGGCAAGACCGGGGTGATCGGGTTCTGCATGGGCGGAGGATTCGCGCTGCTGGTGGCCCGCGACGGCTTCGACGCGGCCTCGGTCAACTACGGCCGCCTGCCCGGCAATCTCGAGGAAAGCCTCCGCGGCGCCTGCCCCATCGTGGCCAACTTCGGCGGCCGGGACCTCACCCTTAAGGGCGCGGCCGGCAAGCTTGAGACCGCCCTGGACAACCTCGGCATCGAAAACAGCGTCAAGGAATTTCCCACTGCAGGCCACGCGTTCCTCAACGAAATCGACCTGGGCCCGGCGGTTTTCCGGCCGCTGATGCGGGTCATGGGCATCGGCCCTGACCCGGAGTCCTCCCCCGAAGCCTGGCAGCGGATCGAAGATCACTTCGCCCGGCACCTCAAGAGCGTGGACGCCAACCGACCCCCATCGGTTGCTCCGTAGGCGCCCTTTTGAGCGCTCAAAAGGGCGGTCACGGAGCAACCGATGGGGGTTTCGACAGGCTCCACCAACGACGACGGCGGGCCGCCCCCGAAAGGGTGACCCGCCGACGTCGGACTTCTTAGCGTCCGACTTCTTAGCGTCCGTCCGCAGAGCGTCCGGCTGCTGAGGCGAAAAGACCTAGCAGAAGAGCTCGCTCTTGGGCTCGTTGTGCTTGACCTTCTGCCAGCCCAGCCACAGGACCAGGGCGAAGAACGGGATGGTGGCCAGTGTCCAGAGACCGAGGTGGAATACCTCGCCGGTCTTGCTGGTCATGGTGTCGAAGCCGATGAGCACGGCGATGGCCAGCAGCGCAATGAGTCCGGCCCAGCTGCTCCAGGTTCCGCCGGGCGCGGGCAGGGAGGAGACCTTGCCCTTCTTGTGGCGCAGCGCGATCTGGCTGGCGAAGATGGCGCCCCAGGTGAAGATCACGCCGATCGATGCGGAGTTGAGCGCGAGGTCGAAGGCGTGTGAGCCGCCCAGCCAGATGTTCAGCAGGATGCCAACGAGGTAGACGGCGCCGATGGCCAGGATGGCGGCGTACGGCACGTGGCTCTTGGACATCTTGGTCAGCCACTCCGGGGCGTGCCCGTTGTTGGCCATGGTCCGGAAGATCCGGCCGATCGAGTACAGGCCCGAGTTGCAGGAGGACAGCGCGGCGGTGATGACGATCATGTTCATAACATCGCCCATCCAGCCAAGGCCCATCTGGCCGAACACGGTGACGAACGGCGAGGTGCCGGCCACGTACTGGTCCGAGGGAAGCAGCATCGCCAGGAGCGTCACGGAACCGACGTAGAACACCACGATGCGGAAGACGACGGCGCGGATCGCTTTGGGAACTTCCTTGGCGGGGTCCTTCATTTCGCCGGCCGTGATGCCGACGAGTTCAATGCCGTTGTAGGCGAAAATCACGGCGTTCAGGACCAGGATCATCACCAGCGCACCCTTAGGGAACATTCCGCCTTCGGCTGCGAAGAGGTTGTTCACGCTGGCGTTGCCGTCGCCCACCTGGGCGTTGGTGACCACCATGAAAGTGCCCACGGCCAGGAAGATCACGATGGCGCCGACCTTGAGGCAGGATGCCCAGAATTCAAATTCGCCGAACGCCTTGACGCTCATGAGGTTGACGCCCACGAGCAGCAGCAGTGCTGCGATGGCGCTGAGTTCGACCGGCACGTTGGGGAAGAAGAACTGGAAGTACAGTCCGATCGCGATGAGTTCGGCGATGCCGGTCATGGCCCAGTTGATGAAGTACATCCAGCCGGACAGGTACGCGCCCTTCTTGCCGAACATCTCACCGGCGTAGCTGACGAAGGAACCCGACGTCTGGCGGTACATGATCAGCTCGCCCAGGGCCCGCATCAGCAGGTAGGCGATGACGCCGGCAATGGCGTAGGAGAAAATGAGCGCAGGGCCAGTGGAGGCCAGGCGTCCGCCTGCACCCATAAAGAGGCCGACGCCGATGGCGCCGCCCATGGCAATCATGGTGACCTGGCGTCCGCTCAGGGATTTTTTGTAGCCCTCGGCGCTGAGGGTGGAGTCGACGACGGCGGATTGCGCCGTCGGGCTCACGAGTTCTGTGGGGGTACTTTGAGGCACAACAATTCCTTGTAGGTAGGGGATTGGCCGGCACCCTTGGCAGGGACTTCTCCATCCCGAAAATTCGGTTTCTTGATGTTTCAAGGAATTTTCTGCATGGAAAGTCACAGTACGTCGAAGTTCGCGCGGCCTGTCTATCCTACAAGACTCAAACCGCAGCAAGTGACGCGGGCTACACCGAGCCCGGTTAAGCCAAACTATTGCCACGAATATGGGGATACTTCAGAACAATGTTCCGTTCGGCATCCTCCTGAACGCTGTACGTGCGCAAAGGTTCGGCGCCGGTGCTTGAGCAGCCCGTTTCCAGGCTGAACGCGTGCTGGTGCAGCGGGCACATCACCACCTCCCGGTCGATGGTGCCGTCCGCAATGGGGCCGCCGCGGTGGGGGCAGACCGCGGACAGGGCGCGCAGGGTCCCGTCCCGCAGCCGGAAGACCGCCACTTGCTCGCCGTCCACCCCGAAGGCCCTCCCCTCACCGAACGGGATCTGGTCCACCGGGCCCAGGATGTGGCCGGTGGTGATGACGGGCTCGGTGCTGGGCTGGTTAGCGTCTGTCTGGTCGGCGCTCATCGGACCGGCACCTGGGGCAGGACCGTGAGCGGCAGGGACGTGCGGAACTGGCCCGGCGTGAGTGGATCGTCGCGTTCACTCCACGGGTCCACGTAGCTGTCCACGGATGCCTGCATGGCCGCGTCCAGCGTGGCCGCGATGCCTTCGGAATCGTCCACGATCACTGCGCGGAGGTGTTCGATGCCCAGCCGCGGCACAAAGGAGTAGGTCCTTTCCAGCCAGTTGGCGTTCTCACGGTAGTACTGCATAAAGCGGCCGGTCAGGACCTTCACCTCCTCGGGGTCGTCCACGGTGGCCAGCAGGTCGCCCTTGCGGATGTGGGCGCCCGCCGCTCCCCCGACGTAGAGTTCCCACCGTCCGCCCTCCACAGCCACCACACCCACGTCCTTGACCAGCGATTCGGCGCAGTTCCGTGGGCAGCCGGACACAGCCAGCTTCAGCTTGGCCGGCGACTCGATGCCCTGGAACCGGGACTCGATCTCGATGCCCAGCTTCGTGGAATCGCCGGTGCCGTACCGGCAGAAGTCCTTGCCCACGCAGGTCTTCACGGTGCGGAAGCTCTTGCCGTAGGCGTACCCGGAGGGCATGTCCAGGTCGGCCCAGACCTGCGGGAGGTCCTCCTTGGGGATCCCCAAGAGGTCGATCCGCTGCCCGCCGGTCAGTTTGATCAGCGGAACGTTGTGCTTCTCGGCGACGTCGGCGATGCGGCGCAGCTGCTGCACGGACGTCACGCCGCCCTTCATCTGCGGGACCACGGAGAACGTGCCGTCGCGCTGGATGTTGGCGTGCACGCGGTCGTTGATGAAGCGGGCGTCGCGTTCGTCGATGTACTGGTCCGCGAGCATCATTTTCAGCAGTGACGCGAGGCCCATCTTGGACTTCGCATCCTCGGCGCTCCCCGGAGCCAGTGCCGTGAACACCTGGGACACGGAGCGCAGGCCCTTTTTCCGGATGGCGGCCATCAGGGCCGGCTTGTCCAGCGGGATCCCGGGCACGTAGTAGCTGGCGGCCGGGTCCTCCTCCACCGCGCCGTCCGCCGCCCACTCCACCACCTGCTTCACCAGGAGTTTGCAGGAACCGCAGCCCCTGCCGGCGCGGGTGGCGTCCATGGCACCGGACACTGTGGTGCAGCCGCCCTTCACGGCGGCCACGAGTGCCCCCTTCGAAACGCCGTTGCAGTTGCAGACCTGGGCGCCGTCGTCGAGCTCGGCCACACCCACCGCCTCACCCGGCCCGCCGACGTCGAACAGCAGCGCGATCCGCTCTTCGGGCAACGGCAGCCCGCGGTCGTAGGCCTGCGTCAGGTAGGCCACCTTCCGGCTGTCGCCCAGGAGCGTGGCACCCACCATCTTGTTGTCGCGGACCACGATGGACTTGAAAATGCCGCGGCTGGGCTCCGAGAAGACGATGTGCTCGTCGGTGTCGAACTCGGGACCGTGCAGTCCCATGGATGCGACGTCGACGCCGGCAACCTTCAGCTTGGTGGCGGTCCGCGAGCCCAGGTAGGCCGAGGATGTGTCGACGCCGGTCACGTGGTTGGCAAGCACCACGGCCTGTTCCCACAGCGGCGCCACCAGCCCGTAGACCTCGCCGCGGTGCTGGACGCACTCCCCCACCGCATAGATATCGTCTTCGTCCTGGACCCGCAGCCGGTCATCCACCACAATGGCCCGCTCCACCGGCAGCCCGCTCAGCACAGCCACGTCCACGTTCGGCCGGATGCCCGCGGCCACCACCACCATGTCGCAGGCGATGTCCTCCCGGTCCCGGAGGCTGACGCCGCTGACCGTGTCCCTTCCGAGGACGGCAGTGGTGCGGCTGGACGTGTGCACCCGGATGCCTAGGGCCTCCACGCTCCTGCGCAGCACCGCGCCGCCGTCGGGCCCCATCTGCGCATTCATGAGGTGCCCGCCGGAGTGCACCACCTCCACGTCGATCCCGTGGCTTTTCAGGCCGTAGGCCGCCTCGAGGCCCAGCAGGCCGCCGCCGATCACCACCGCCCGCCGGTGATGCTCCTGCTGCGCATGCTGGACCATCTTGCGGGTGTCATCGATGGTGCGGAACCCGAACACACCGTGCTTCACGGACCCGCCCGGAGTGTACAGCCCGTCCATCGGCGGCATGTGGGAGCGGCTCCCGGTGGCGATGATGAGGGTGTCGTACGGTGTCACGCGGCCGTCATTGGAAAAGACGTGCTTCGTGAACTTGTCGATCCGGTCAACACGGACCCCGGCGTGCAGCGTGATGCTGTTCTCGCGGTACCAGGGCAGCGCGTTCAGGAAGATGTCGGCGTCGCTTTCCTCGCCGGAGAGGACGTGGCTGAGCATGATCCGGTTGTAGTTGCCGTAGGGCTCGTCGCCGAACATGGTGATGGTGAATTGCTCGGCGCCGCCGCGGGCCAGGATCTCCTCCACGGCCCGGGCGCCCGCCATCCCGTTGCCCACCACCAGCAGCCGACGGCGTGGCGCGGCGCCTGCGTGCCTGCCCTGCGGCCGGTCCAGCACGCTGGTCATCAGTGCTCAACCATGCCCAGGTCAACAACCACGGATCCCCCAACACCATCCGGGGCGGCGAGATAGAGCTCCACCACCGAGCCGCCGTCGATGTCCTCCACGACGCGCAGCGGCACATGGACATCGCTCTTGGCGCCGATGGGGAAATAGCGCATGGGCACGCCGTTCCGCATCAGCACCACGGTGATGAGTTCACTGCTGGAATTGCCGCCCCGGAAGTAGAGCGTCTGGTTGATGACGCCGTCCGGAACGTAGTGCGAGAGTTCGCGGTGGATGGGGACGGGTTTCTCCAGCCCGGTGCCCACAAACGGGAAGATGCCCTGCAGGAAAAGGTTCTTGGTGATCACGGACAGATCCTTTCGGCCGGCGGGAGACTGGCATAGGCCTATCTTCCGCCGCCGATGTTTCCGCCTGCCGGTCGGTGCGTAACTTTTCCTTTGCGCAAATCTCACCGCTTCCGGGCCGCCACCGGCCGGCCCCTGCGACTACATCAGGCCGGGGCCAGCACGCCCTTGTCCATCGAGTACCTGATCCAGCGGCCGGATTCGTCCGTCCGCGAGGTGTCACTCTTCTTGGCGCACTTGGCAAACCAGTCCCGGAGGGCGCGGTCGTGGCTGACCATAACCAGGGTCCCGGTGAAGCCGGCGAGCGCCTCCTCGAGCTGCTCCACCAGGACCGGCGCCAGGTGGTTGGTGGGTTCATCCACAATCAGTGTGCCGTAACCGCCCAGCAGCAGGCGGGCCAGGGCAAGCCTGCGCTGCTGGCCCGCGGACAGGCTGCCTACGGGGACGTGGAACTCGCTGGTGCGGAACAGCCCCAGGCGCAGGAGTGCCTCGGCGTGCTCATCGATGTTGCCGCCGAGGCCCGCCGCGAAGGCCGGCAGCAGGCGGAGCGTGGGCCGTTGCGGCAGTTCGAGTTCCTGCTGCAGGTAGCCCACCCGGGCCGGCCGCTGCACCCTCCCGCCAACGGGCTCCAGGGTTCCCGCCAGCACGGAGAGCAGCGTGGATTTTCCGGCGCCGTTCGGGCCGGTGATGAGGATCTTCTCGCCCGTGCGGGCCGCGAAATCAGTGACGCCCAGGCGGCCTGGAACCGCGACGCCGCGGGCAACGAGGACCGCCGATGCCGGCAAGTGGGAGTCCCCGGATGCGGTGGTCGCCACGGAGGCACCCGAAGGAGCCTCCGGTTCCACGGCCAGCTCCGCCGCCAGCCGCAGCGGCACCGGCGGGCGGTCGATGGGGCTCGCTTCCAGCCGCCGGAGCCGTTCCTGCGCGTTGCGGACCTTGCTGGTGGCCGCTTTCTGCCAAGTGCCGGCCTTAAAGTCGAAGCCCACCTTGTCATTGTCGCGCTGGCGGGCGTAGCCCATCTTGTCGGTCACGGTGTCCGCCTGCCGCTGCTCCGCCTCCATCGCGACGATCCACTCGTGGTACTGCTGAACCCAGCGCTGGCGTTCGGCGGCCTTCTCGCGGAGGTAGCCGTCGTAGCCGTTGCCGTAGCGGGTCACGGTACGGCGCTCGGCATCAACCTCAATCACGGTGCTGGCCACCTTGCGGAGCAGCACGCGGTCGTGGGACACCACCACCACTGTCCCGCGATGGGCGGCCAGCCGGTCCTCCAGCCAGGCGGTTCCGCGGGCATCGAGGTGGTTGGTGGGTTCGTCCAGGAGCAGGATGTCCGCCGGATCGGCCAGGACACAGGCCAGCGCCACGCGTTCCTGCTCGCCGCCGGAGAGCGATCCCAACGTCCGCTTCCGGTCCAGGCCACCCAGGCCCAGCCGGTCGAGCGCCGCCTCCACACGGGATTCCGCGGCGTAGCCCTCGCGCAGCTGGTACTCGGTCTGCAGCCGGCCGTAGGTTTCCAGCTCGTCGTCCTCGGCATCGGCGAGGCCGGCCTCCAGCCGGTCAAGTTCGGCTTCGAGGGCGCGCAGCGAGGACAGGGAAGCGTCGACGGCGGCTCCCACGGTGAAGGATTCGGGCAGGCCGTGCGTCTGGGCAAGGTAGCCCACGCGGCCGTGGCTGACCGCAGTTCCTTCGTCGGGCGCTTCCAGCCCTGCCAGGATCCGGAGCAGCGTGGATTTGCCGGCGCCGTTTTCACCGACGATGGCAACATGCTCGCCGGCCGTGATGACCAGGCCGATTCCGTCCAGCAATTGCCGGTCGCCGTAGCCATGGGAGATGCCGGAAAGGTTCAGTTGTTCAGTCAAGACAAGTCCTCGCAAGATTCCGCAGTGTGGCCGCCGGAACTGATGCTCGACGGCGGCCCTGGATTCGGGGGAACAGTCCGGCATAGCCGGGCTGTTGCTCAGGACTTCATCGCTCCAGCTTCCCCGCCGGAAGCCGCAGCGTCAAGCCGGGACACCACCGGTGACACCAATATTCGCCAGAAAGTATTGACATGACACCAAAGTGACGTCAAAATGGTGTCATGCAACTCAACCAGTACGTATCCGCCGTCCAGCATCAGCTGGGCGTCGCGGCCGAAGCCGGTGGCCCTGAGGCCCGGGAACTCAGCGACCGCCTCACTGCCGCGCTTGAGTCCACCGTCCGGCTCGTCCTCCTCGAAGCCCTCTCCGACGCCGCCAGCGAGATCACCCTCGAGCTGGCCCCGGCGTCGGTGGAGGTACGGCTCCGGGGCCGCGATCCGGAGTTTGTGGTCACCAGCCCGCCCGTTGCCAGCGACTTCGAAGCGGTGACGGAACGGTCCAGCCAGCCTTCCCGGCAGACTCCGGAAGAGTTCGACGGCGCCAGCACCTCCCGCACGACGCTCCGCCTTCCCGATCACCTCAAGCAGCAGGTTGAAGAGGCCGCCGGCATTGAAGGCCTGTCCGTAAACTCCTGGCTGATCCGGGCCGTCGCGGACGCCCTCAACGGGAACCAATCCACCCAACGGACCATTCGCCGCGATCCCGGCGAGCAGAACTTCACAGGATGGGCACGCTGATGAAAACCTTCGAGACCCCCCAGCCAATCGCCGTCGTGGTGGACGTGTCCGTCCGTGCCGACATTCTGGTTGTGGCCGGCAACCGCACCGACACCGTGGTCAACGTCCGGCCCCGCGAAGCAACCCGGGCCCTGGACATCAAGGCGGCGGAGCAGACCACCGTGGACTACACGGATGGACGCCTGCAGGTAAGGCTGCATCCGCAACGCCGCCACACCTGGTTCAGCGACGGCGGCGCCGTGGACATCGCAGTTGAAGTGCCCATCGGCTGCAGCCTTGAGTTGAAGTCCGGAATGGGCGATCTCCGCTGCGAGGGCGAATTCAGCTCCGCCGAACTGAAGACGGACATGGGCCACGTCCACCTCGACCACTCCACGGAACTCCGGGTCCACACGGGCATGGGCGACGTGACCGTGGAACGCGTCGCGGGGCGGGCGGAAATCAAGACCGGCTCGGGCAAGATTCGGATCCGGGAAATCGACGGGACCGCCAGCGTCAAGAACGGCAACGGCAGCACGTACATCGTGGATGCCGCCGGTGAACTCAAGGTCAGTGCCGCCAACGGGGACGTCTCCCTGGAACGCGCCGGCGTCACCACCACCATCAAGGCCTCCAACGGCGACATCACGGTCGGCGAGGTGGTCCGCGGAATCCTCACCCTACAGACCGCCGCAGGTTCGTTGGCCATCGGCGTCCGCGAAGGCACCGCCGCGTGGCTGGACCTCAGCACCAAGTACGGTCGCGTCCGCAACGGACTCGATGCCACCACCGGGCCAAGCGAGACGGACGCCAAAGTGGAGATCCGCGCCCGCAGCGCCTACGGCGACATCACCGTGCGGCGCTCCCCCGTTCCCACCCGGTAAACCACACCAGGTCAGACCACAGCAAAAGAACAACGCGGGGTCACTTAACGCTCATGTTTCCCCTCGTATTGGGCAGTAATTGACCCCGCGTTGCTGTGGACTCCCGGGCCTAGGCAACCAGAAGCGCGGCGGCCTTCCTGCGGCGGGCCTTCGCCAGCCGGGTGCCGATCAGTCCCTGCCGGGGGCTGAACAGGTAGACGGCAGCGAACACCACGCCCTGCGTGAGCACCACCATGGCGCCCGAAGCCGTGTCCAGGTAGTAGCTGAAGTAGATGCCGGCGATGGAGCACACCGCTGAAATCACCGGTGCGATGACCAGCATCCGGTTGAAGCGGTCCGTGAGCAGGTAGGCGGTGGCACCGGGGATGATGAGCATCGCCACCACCAGCACCACGCCCACCGTCTGCAGCGCCACCACCGACGTCAAAGCCAGCAGCCCCATAAGCAGCGCCCCCAGCCGTTTCGGGGAGAGCCCGATCGCGTGGGCGTGCGTGGGATCGAACGCATAGAGGGTCAGGTCGCGGCGCTTCAGGATCAGGATGACGAACGCGACGACGCCGAGCACCAGCACCTGGATCAGGTCCGGGATGCTGACGCCCAGGAGGTTGCCGAAGATGATGTGATTCAGGTCAGTCTGGCTGGGCGTGACGGAGATCAGCACAAGGCCCAAGGCAAACAGCGAGGTGAACACAATGCCGATGGCGGCGTCCTCCTTCACGCGGCTGGTGTTGCGGATGACGCCGATCAGGGTCACCGCGATCAGCGCGAACACCAGGGCACCGAGCGCAAACGGGGCGCCCACAATGTAGGCCAGCACAACGCCGGGCAGCACGGCGTGGGAGACGGCGTCGCCCATCAGGGACCAGCCGATCAGCACCAGCCAACAGCTGAGGACAGCACAGACGACGGCGGCGAGCGCGGTGGTGACGATGGCGCGGACCATAAAGTCGTAGCTGAGCGGTTCGAGCAGAATGTCGAAGATTTCCACGGGTCAGCCCCTGCTCTCGATGGTGGCGGAGGCGCCGGCGGCTGCGGGGTGGACGACGGCGGCCGTGACGGCGGGGTGGGGAGGTACCGGAAGGTCGCGGTTCAGCACATCCAGGCCGAACGCCATGGCGAGGTTCTCCGGCTGGAGCACCAGTTCCGGGGCGCCGTGCATCAGGACCCGGCGCATGAGGAGCACGGCTTCGTCGCACAGGTTGGGCAGCGCGTGGAGGTCGTGGGTGGAGATCAGGATGGTGCAGCCGTCGGAGGCCAGCTCGCGCAGCAGCCGGGTGATGGTGGCCTCGGAGCGCTTGTCAACGCCGGCGAACGGTTCGTCCAGGAGCATCATGGTGGCACCCTGGGCAATGCCGCGGGCCACAAAAGCACGCTTCTTCTGCCCGCCGGACAGCTGCCCGATCTGCCGTTCCGCGTACTCGCCCAGTTCCACGCGGTCCAGCGCCAGATCGACGGCGGCGCGGTCGGCCTTGGAGGGGCGCCGGGTGAAGCCCTGGTGCCCGTAGCGTCCCATCATCACCACATCGCGGACGGACAGCGGGAACTGCCAGTCAACGTCCTCGCTCTGCGGCACATAGCCGATCCCGCCCTCCTTGCGCGCCCTGGTGGGTGACTGTCCGCCGATCAGTACGCGGCCGGCGTCGGGCTTGATCATTCCCATGATCACCTTGAACAGGGTGGACTTCCCGGACCCGTTCATGCCGATCAGGCCGCAGATCCGGGCGGCGTCCACGGTGAGCGAGGCGGAATCGAGCGCCAGGACCTCGCCGTAGTGGACGGTGACGTTTTCAACGAGGATGGCCGGGGAGCTCATTACTTCGCCCCTGCTGGGGCCCCGGTGGAGGTTCCGGCTGAGGTGCTGGCCAGGGCCTTGGTGATGACATCGGCGTCGTGCCTGATCAGGTCCAGGTAAGTGGGTACGGGCCCGTCGGCTTCGGACAGCGAATCCACGTATAGCGTGCCGCCGAACTTCGCTCCGGTGGCGCCCACCACCTGCTGCATGGGCGCATCGGACACCGTGGATTCACAGAACACGGCAGGAACCTTGTTGGCCTTGACGTACTCGATGGCGCGGGTGATCTGTTGCGGCGTGGCCTGCTGTTCGGCGTTGACGGCCCAGATGTAGACCTCTTTGAGCCCGGCATCACGGGCCAGGTAGGAGAATGCGCCTTCGCAGGTCACCAGGGCGCGCTGGTTCTCCGGGAGGCCTGCGAGGCTTGCTTTCATCTCGTCCTGCACACCCTGCAGTTCGGCCTTATACGCGTCACCGTTGGCTTTGAAGACCGCTGCGTTATCCGGGTCAAGCTCGCTGAACGCCTTCACCATGTTGTCCACATAGATCTGCACGTTCACGGGCGACATCCACGCATGCGGGTTCGGTTTGCCCTGGTAGGAGTCCTCGCTGATGGACATGACCTCCACACCGTCACTGACCACGGCGTGCGGCACGTCCAGGCCCTCCACGAACTGCCCGAACCAGGCCTCGAGGTTCAGGCCGTTGTCCAGGATGAGGTCCGCCTTGGCTGCCTTGCGGATGTCGCCGGGGGTGGGTTCGTAGCCGTGGATTTCGGCGCCCGCCTTGGTGATGGACTCCACCGTGAGCTTGTCCCCCGCAACGTTCCGGGCGACGTCGGCGAGCACCGTGAAGGTGGTCAGGACCACGGGCTTGTCACTGTCACGGGCGCCCGACGCGTCACCCCCGCACGCGGTAAGGGACAGGGAAAGGAGGACGACGGCGGCGGCGCCGGCAGCGCGGAACGCCGCCGTTCCCCGGGCGAGGGTTCGGACGGCGACTTTGGCGCGCCGAAACAAAAATTTAGGCATACCGAACATTCTACGCGACGCCGATCTGGCCCCGCAATGTGACGCCCACCCGCCCACTCCCAACTAGGTAGCGCTAACTGTCGCTTTGGGGCCTCAAAACGACAGTTAGCGCTACCTAGTTGGGAGGGAGCTAGGCTGAAGACATGGCCATCACGCACCGGAAACCACCCGCGCCGCAGCCCGAGCTGTACCGGTTTTCCGCCCTTGATTTCACCGCCGTCGGCCTCTATGTGGCCGCGGCCGGGCTCTTCGCCGTGGCCGGGGAACTGCTGGTCCCGCTCATAAGCCAGCTTGCCCCCAGCCCGGCCGCGGCGTCGTACGCCGTGAACCTCATCTTCTATGGCTCGATCGGGATCCTGGCGCTGGCCGCCGCCCGCCGGGTGGTAGCCCGGGACCTGCGCGTGCTGGCCACCCGTCCGTGGTTCACGCTGCTGATGGTACCGGCGGCGGTGGTGGCCATGATGATCCTCACGGCGGTGGTGGTGTCGGCCGGCGGCGGAGTGGAGACGTCGGCAAACCAAGCCGGACTGCAGGCGCTGATGCAACAGGTTCCTGCCTGGCTGATGGTGCCGGTCCTGGTGGTGGTGGGCCCGTTTGTGGAGGAGTACATCTTCCGGCACCTGCTGATCGGCAAGCTCAGCCGCCGGCTCAACATCTGGCTGTGCTGTGCCCTCTCTGTGGTCCTCTTTGCCGGCATCCATATCGCAGGCCAGGAAGCCATCACGCTCAGTGCTTTGCTCCCCTATCTGGCCATGGGCGGCACGCTGGTGTTTGTCTACGTGTGGACCGGGAAGAACCTGATGTTCTCCTACTTTGTGCACGCGGCGAAGAACCTGCTGGCGGTCATCTTCATCTACGCCATCCCGCCCGAGCTATTCGAGCAGTTGCAGCAGGTCCAGCCCTGACAGCTGCCGTTCCCGAGGGCAACGAGTTCTGCATCAGCTGACCCGATTACTAGACTTGTCCGGTGAGCAACCAACTTCCCGCCAAGGTGTCCGACGTCTTTGACCCCACCCGCTGGCGCACCGTGTCCGGTTTCGACGACTTCCAGGACATGACGTACCACCGGCAGGTAGAGCGGGTCTCGACAAGCTCGACCACCGGGACGGGCTCAACAACCGGAACGGAAACCAGGGACCTGCCCACCGTCCGCATCGCCTTCAACCGCCCGGAAGTCCGCAACGCCTTCCGCCCCGGCACGGTGGACGAGCTCTACCGCGCCATGGACCACGCCCGCATGACCCCGGACGTCGCCACGGTCCTGCTCACCGGCAACGGCCCCTCCCCCAAGGACGGCGGCCACAGCTTCTGCTCCGGCGGGGACCAGCGCATCCGCGGCCGCGACGGGTACCGCTATGCCGACGGCGAGACCCAGGAAACCATCGACCCCGCCCGCGCCGGACGCCTCCACATCCTCGAGGTCCAGCGGCTCATGCGGACCATGCCCAAGGTGGTCATCGCCGTCGTGAACGGCTGGGCTGCCGGCGGCGGGCACTCCCTGCACGTGGTCTCGGACCTCACGATCGCCTCCCGCCAGCACGGCAAGTTCAAGCAGACGGACGCCACGGTGGGAAGTTTCGACGCCGGGTACGGCTCGGCGCTGCTGGCCCGCCAGATCGGCCAGAAGTCCGCCCGCGAGATTTTCTTCCTGGCCCGCGAGTACTCCGCGGACGACATGGTCCGCATTGGCGCCGTGAACGAGGCCGTAGACCACGAGCGCCTCGAAGAGGTGGCCCTGGAATACGCCGCGGACATCGCCCGGCAGTCACCGCAGGCCATCCGGATGCTGAAATTCGCCTTCAACCTTGCCGACGACGGCCTGGCCGGCCAGCAGGTCTTCGCCGGCGAAGCCACCCGTTTGGCCTACATGACGGACGAGGCGGTGGAAGGAAAGGAAGCCTTCCTGGAGAAACGCGACCCGGACTGGTCCCGCTTCCCGCACTACTTCTAGGCACCACGTCTAGGCACAAACTTCCAAGCCGGCCGGCCTCCAGGCCCCGGCTGACTTCAAAGGCAGGACGGCACATGAATCTCGGAACCCAGACCATCGGTCCCACGGACATCGACCCGGTGCTCAAAGCCCTGGCTGCCGCCCTCCACGGTGAGGGACCCGCCGTCGAACTTTCCGTGGGCCCCGACGGCGAACTGGTGGTGGGACACACCGAGACGCCCGGCTGCGATGACGCCGTGGCGGTGGTCCGCACGTCCGGCTCCACCGGCGCGCCGAAGGCTACCATCCTGACCGTCGAGGCGCTGGCGGCCTCATCCATGGCCACCGCCCTGGCGCTCAAGGGCGAGGGCCAGTGGCTCCTGGCCCTCCCCGTGCAGTACGTGGCAGGCGTGCAGGTCCTGGTGCGGTCACTGTTCGCCGGCACCCGCCCGTGGGTGATGGACATGTCCGGCGGTTTCACCCCCGAGGCGTTCACGGCCGGCGCCCTGGAGTTGACCGACAAGTTCCGCTTCACCTCGCTGGTCCCCACACAGCTCCAACGCCTCCTGGAGGCGCCGTCGCCGGAGACCCTGGCCGTCCTGCGGCGGTTCAACGGCATCCTGCTGGGCGGCGCACCGGCGTCGGCCGGGCTGCTGGACGCCGCCCGCGAGGCCGGCGTCAGGGTGGTCGCCACGTACGGGTCCGCCGAAACCTGCGGCGGCTGCGTGTACGACGGCGTGCCGCTGGAAGGCGTCCAGGTCCGGGTGGCCGACGACGGCCGTATCCTGCTGGGCGGCGACACCGTGGCCGCCGGGTATGTGGATGCGCCCGAAGCGACGGACACGTTTTTCGAGGAGGACGGCGTCCGCTGGTACCGCACCAATGACCTCGGCACGCTGGACGCGGACGGCCGGCTCACCGTGCTGGGCCGCGCCGACGACGTCATCATCACCGGCGGCGTCAAGGTCTCCGCCGCGCATGTGCAGGAAGAGCTGGAAAAGTCCGACGGCGTTGCGGCGGCTTTTGTGGCCGGCGTCCCGTCAACGGAATGGGGCCAGGCCGTGGCCGCCTTTGTTGCGCTCGACGCCGCTGCCTCCGGCGCCACCGCGGACTCAGGTGTCGCGGGCTCCCCAGCAGGGGATCACACCGTCGTACTTAAGGAGGAATGGCACAGGCGGCTGGGCCTCCTGGCGCCGAAAACCGTCCTGGCTGCCCCGGAACTGCTGATGCTTCCCAACGGCAAGCCGGACCGCCTGGCGATGATCGAACGGCTCAACGCGCTGCATCAGGGAAAGTAGAGTAGAGCTGCACCGGCGGCCCGTTCGCGGCCGCCACCACCGTTTCACCGTTCTCCCGACCCAACACGAGGTACTGACCGTGGCCACAGCCGCACAATGGATCCAAGGCGCCCGCCTCCGCACTTTGCCGGCCGCCATCGCCCCGGTACTGATCGGCACCGCCGCGGCCTACGAGCTGGATTCGTTCCGCCCCGTTAATGCCGTGCTGGCCGCCCTGGTGGCGCTGCTGCTGCAGATCGGCGTGAACTACGCCAACGATTATTCCGACGGCGTCCGCGGCACCGACGAGGACCGCGTGGGACCCCTGCGGCTGGTGGGTTCCGGCGCCGCCCAGCCGGAACACGTCAAATATGCAGCGTTCGGCGCCTTCGCGGTGGCCATGCTGTTCGGCCTGGCGCTGGTGTTGATCACCCAGAGCTGGTGGCTGATCCTGGTGGGAGTCGGCTGCGTCATGGCCGCCTGGGGCTACACCGGCGGCAAGAACCCCTACGGCTACATGGGCCTGGGCGACGTCTTTGTGTTTGTCTTCTTCGGCCTGGTGGCAACACTCGGCACCACCTACACCCAGGCCGGCCAGGTCAACCTGCCGGCCGTTATCGGCGCGCTCGGTACCGGTCTCATTGCCTGCGCCCTGCTGATGGCCAACAACGTCCGCGACATCCCCACCGACATCCAGGCCGGCAAAAAAACCCTGGCCGTGCGCCTGGGCGACAAGCACGCCCGCGAAAGCTACGTGCTGATGCTCGCCGTGGCCGTCCTGCTGGTGGTCATCCTGGCTCCCGGGCGGCCGTGGATGCTGATCGTGCTGCTGCTGATCCCGGCCTGCCTGATGCCCGCCTGGCTGATGATCAACGGCCGCAAGCGCAAAAGCCTCATTCCCGTGCTGCAGCAGACCGGCCTGATCAACCTCGGCTACAGCCTGCTGTTCTCACTGGGACTGGTGCTCAGCCACGGATTCTAGGCCGAATCCGGGCGGGGTCAAGGACTCGGGCTCTAGGACTCGGGTGCCTTCGGGGCCGGTGTTCCGGTTTCGGGGGCCTTCGGGCCGCTGTTCCGGATGGTGACATCCGGGTTGGCGTCCAAGAGGCTGTCCTCGGCTTCGGCGTCGGCCACCTCGCTTTCACTGCGCAGCGGCTTGGCGTTGCCGGAGAGCCGTCCGTGAATGGCGGCAGCGGCGGCGTCGCGCTGTTTCTGGAAGAAAAGGTAGCTGACCGCAAACGCGATCAGCGCTGCGCAGATGACTGACAGCACCGCCCCCAGCTTCAGGAACATAAAGAGCACAAAGAGCGGCGCAAACAGCGCCAGCCGGATCAGGGAGTATTTCAGAAAAGCCACGGTTCAAGTTTAGCCGCTTTGCCTGAACGCCCCCGGCCCGCGGACGATAGACTTAATGCCATGCTCTTCCGTGTGGTTCTCGCCGTCGCCATTCTCGTCATCTTTGTGTATGGCCTGGTGGACGTGATCCGCACTGATGGCCGCCTCACCCGCGGGATCTCCAAGCCGGCCTGGATCGTGGTGATGATTGTCCTTCCGGTGCTCGGCGCCATCCTGTGGCTGCTGATCGGCCGTCCGCGTGACTCAGCCCCGGTCCGCCAACCGCGCAGCCACCCCACCGCGCCGGATGATGATCCCGATTTCCTCCGCAACCTGGAAATGCGCCGCCGCAACCAGGCCGACGCTGCCCGCCTCAAGAAGCTCAAGGATGACCTTGAGGCGAACGCCAAGGCGGACGGCGGTCCCGCTCGCACCGGACAGGACAACGCCGGTACGCGGGGCAAGGATGGGATCGGCCACGACGAAGCCGGCGGTGCCAGCACGGGAGACGCGGACACCCACGATACCGGCGACGTAAAGTAGGCAAAACGTGGCCCAGCACCCCGACGGAGAATCCCAACAGCCAGTTGCACCCGCCGGGGCTGCCACGCCCCCTCTGCCGCCGCCGCGGCCCGGGCTGTCCTACGCCGCGCCGGCGCCCATCGTTGTCATTCCGCCGACACCGCGGAGCGTCCGCCTAGCGCGGACCTTCTGGCTGTTCAGCTTCGTGGCAGGCCTGGCCGTGCTCATCGGTTCCTTCCTCACCCTCGACTCACACCTGGAGCGGCTCCGCACCGTGGTGGACCAGATGTCCCCCGGCGGCGGACCTGACGCTGTAACCACATCCGCGACCATTGTTTTCTGGGGTAGCCTGGGCGCCCTGCTGCTGGTGATCCTGCTCGAAGCGGCGGCGCTGGCAATTTTCTCAGCGCGCCGCGGCTGGTCCCGCTGGCTCATGATCCCGCTGCTGGCCGGGCAGGTAATGGTCATGGTGGTGGCCGCAGCTTTCCTCGTCCCCGAGGGCGACGCCGGCAGCTATGTTGTCCTGCTCTGGGGAGCCCAGTTGCTCCTTGCGTTCCTCGGCCTTGTGGCGGTTTTTGCGCCGTCGGCGGGCAGGTGGCTCAAGTCAGCGCGGATCCAGTCGGCGCAGGTCAGGCCGGCGCGGACGCGGCAATAAGGGCTGACCTCAGGCGGACTGCGGGTGCAGCTGCAGGGCGGAGCATTCAGCCACGACGCCCTCACAGCTGCGCATCACCACGCGGCAGGCCTCCACGGCTGAGCGCTCCGTCAGCGGGTTTTCCGATACCGTCCGCCACCGGTTCAGGCAGCGGCGGGCTTCGGCCAGGACTTCGTCCGGTCCGGCATCCGGAGCCAGCCCCAGCCTCAGGGCGGACGCCGCTCCCCAGCCGCCGACCAGCCTTTCGGCTTCCGCCGCCAACTCATCGCTGAGGGATACACCGGTGGTACGGATCGTGGCGAGCAAGCGGAGCTCACGGAACTCATGGGCGTTGGCCTGAAGGCGTTCCAAGGCTGCGGCCAGGCGGCCGGCCCCCTCCCTGGGCGCGCTGCGCAGCAAGCTTTCCACTCCCACCAAGGCAGTACGGGCTTTGAGGGCATCCCCGCGGGCCTGGAACTGCCGGGCCACAAGGTGCAGCAACGGGTCCAGCCCGCTGCGCCGGGCCAGTTCATGCGCCAGTGGCGTGGGTTCAGTGAAGCCACTCCGAATCAGCACTACGCCCAGCCGTATCCCAAACAGCCCGAACCGCTCAAGGAGGGAGGCGCGGGCTTCGGCGCCCAGGCTTTGCGGGACAGTGGCCCTGATGAACCTGTCCGCCGAGAGCAGCATCCGCTCCCGGTCGGACCGCTCCATGCCGGCCAGGACCTGCATGGACTCGAAGTCCGACTGGCGCATGCTGCGTGCGCTTTGCGCCAGCAGCCCGGCCACCGGGACCACCCCCAACGCCAGCTTCCGCAGGCTGTGGTCCCGGCGGTACCGGTCAGCGATGTCACCCGCGGAGAGCAGCGAATCAATGCGGCCCGCACCGATCTCGTCGGCACGGGACAGCACGGCAAGGGCGTTCACGGTTCCCGACCTACCCGTCTCGGTATCCCTGAAGGATTCGAGGAACCGCAGGTCCGAGGCGTGCATGTGGCGCATGAGGTAAATGATGGCATCAGCCTCGGAGGGCGCGTCCACGGGGATGAGGAAATCGGTGGACCGGGCAGAGACGTCTTCGGACAACGAGGCAATTCCCGGGGTGTCTATCAGGGTGAGCTCGCGCAGGGCCGGCGAGGGCCACTCCACCACCAGCCGTTCCATGTCCTCGGCGCGGGCGTTGCCCAGGACAAACACCAGGCGGCCGTCCACGCGCTTCAGCGGCAGGATATGCGGTTCACCGGCAATTGGGTAGGCCGTGATCCGCGGCGTGTGCCCGTAACGGTACCAGGTCACAATCCTTGTGCATTCCCCGGTGTCGGTCGGGGCGATCTCCTCCCCGATGATGGCGTTCAGCAGCGTGGATTTTCCCGCCTTGACCATGCCTGCCACAGCGATCCTGAGGGGCTCGGACAGCCGCCTGGCATAAGTCTCCAATGCCGCAGCCGCAGCGGGGTCGTCCGCATACACGAGCAGGGCGTCCTGGATCAGGTCCGCCACTCCCGCGCTGATGGACTCCTTCATCTGCCCGCCGCACCCACCGGCGCCGTGCCCACCGGCTGGCCGCCCGCCGTCGGACTTCCCGGCGCCGGGTTTCCCGACGCCGTGCCGCGCCCGGCCGGAGACTGCTCCGCCGGAGACTGCGCGGCCTGCGGCCCCGGGGATTGGGCCACTTCGGCGGCCACCAGGCCGGCGGCATGGTGCAGGGCGTCCACCTTCTTGAGCTCGGCCTTGATCTCGCGGATGCGGATGTCCTTTTCCAGCGTGTAGGTGGTGGCTGCCTTCTGGGCCGCCGCCACCGAATCCGCCAGGGAGCGATGGTGTTCGTCCGCGATTTCCGTGAAGTGGTCCCGGGTGGAGCGCTGCACCAGCCGGAGCCGGTCCTTGAGCTGCTTGCCCACCTGGAACGTGACATCGTCCAGCTGCCGGCGGACCAGCGCCTTGGCTTCGGCCTGCCGGCGCTTCAGCCGTGCTTCCTTGTCCTCGCGGTACGCCTTGCGGCCCAGCAGCAGGCCCGCGCCCACTGACAGGGGATTGATCAGGGCCATGCCGAAAATCCCGGTCAGGAGCCCGAACATCAGCACGCCGCCGTAGGACCCGCGCATGCCGATCAGGACCTTCTGCAGGGGGTTGATGTGCCCGTCGTCGAGCCTTGGCATGTTGTCCACCGGGTCCAACGCGTCGTCGGTGTCCGAGATGTGAAGCACCGGCAGGGCCACTTCGTCCTCTGAAAAATGCTCCGCCACCTGTGCGGCCAGCCACTGCGCGCGTTCGCTGGTCCACACAAACGTGTCCGAGATCGCGGCGGCGGCGCACTCCTCGAGCCACGCGGAAAACTGGGTCCAGGTGGGGCCGGGATCGCCCTGGTCAATAGCGGCCTCGGCTTCGCGCTGGATGCGCCGCAGGCGGTCCCGGAGGTCGTACTCCATGTCCGCGATCAGGTCGCCGATGCCGTCGTTGAGCGTAATCTGCCACCGGGCGGAACGTTTGCGCAGCTCATCGGCCTGAGACTTCGCCTCCTCCAGCCCTGCAATCATCCGCGGCGTCCCGTCAGGATCCTCAAGCGCTCCCAGCTCGGACCGCAAGGACAGGCGCAGGTTCTCAGTCACGGAGAGCAGGTCCTGGCTGACGGAGCGCCGTTGCAGCCGCTCCGCCTTGCCCACAATTTCATTCCGGAGGTGGCCGATCAGCACGGGGAAACCCGACTCGGCGTTGAGTTCGCTGTCCTGAAGGCGTGCAGCCTCCAGCCGGAGATCCGAGGAAACCGCGAACAGCGGGATGTCCGGCGCCACCTGCGCGAGCTGGGCACGGTCCATGGCCTCCACACGCCGCCAGTCCGGATACAGGTCCGTTTTGGACAGGATGCCTGCAACGCTCGGGGTGATCCGCATGGCCTGGCGCAGGAACCGCATTTCGGGCTCGGTGTATTCCTGCGAGGCGTCTGAAACCAGCAGCATGGCGTCCGCTGTGGGCAAGGCTGTGAGGGTGGTCAATGTGTGCGAGGAGCCCAGTCCCCCCACACCCGGGGAATCGATGACCGTCAGCCCGCCGGCCAGGACCTTGCGGGGCAGGAAAACTTCGGCCGCTACCAGCTTCTTGACGTTTCCGGGGTTGCCCCGCTCGGAAACGTAAGCCGCCAGGTCCGCTATGTTGATGGGCTGCCGCTCCAGTGCGGCGTCGTCGCCGGGCTCTGTGCCGGCTTTGGGCAGCAGGATGGCAGCGGACGCGGGTTCCCCGTGGCGGACCACGGTGGGCACCGAGGTGGCGATGTCGTCGTCGACAGGGCACACCGGGGCGTTCACCAGGGCGTTGATAAGTTTGCTTTTTCCTTGCTTGAATTCCCCCACCATGATCACGCGGATACTCGGATCCTTCAGCCGGCGCAGGGTCTGGTCCAGGCGTTTCCGCAGGTCCGCGCGGTCCCCTATCCCCACCAGCTCGATGCCCTGCTCCACCAGCAACGCCAGCTGGCCGGCGTTCATCGGCACCGGCGCACGTCCAGGACCTCCCGGTCGTTGCGATTCAGCCATGATCTGTCCTTTGCAGCAGGAGTGCGGGTGGGGCGGGGGATAATCCGCGAAGAGCCCGGCAGGAGGTCGATGGCCTCCTGCCGGGCGCTCCCGGTACTCGGAATTTGATGATCAGAGGCTGATCTCCGAATCTTCGACCGCGACGTCGGTGTCCACAGCCACGTCAGTGTTCGTCGAGTTGTCCTCGGTGGAGTTGTCCTGGAAAGAATCCTCAACCACAACCTCAACCGGGTTGAAGGAATCAACCACTTCCACCTCGGTGGTCTCCGCCTGCGAGTTGTCGTTGAAGGATTCCTCAACCGCAACCTCGGTGGTGGAGTTGTCTTCGATGGAGTTGTCCGAGTTGTCGTTGACTACGATCGAGTTGTCCTCGGTGGAGTTATCGGAGTTGTCCTGGAAGGAATCCTCAATCTTCACCGAGTTATCCACGGAGTTATCCGAGTTATCCGAGTTATCGGAATTATCGGAGTTGTCCGAGTTGTCGTTGAACGAATCAGCGACATCCAGGTCAACGTCGGTGTTGAACGAATCGGCCACATCCAGATCGCGGTTGCCGATGTTGACGTCGCCGCCGGCGGTGATCGAGTTGTCCGTGGAATTGTCCGTGGTGTTGTCCGTGTTGTAGGAGTCGGTGGTGTTGTAGGAGTCCCGGACGTTGTTGTCGTCGCCCGCGGCCAGGGCCTGATCGCCGGATGCGATGACAGCCTCGTTGTCGAACCACTGGTTCACGTCGCCGTCGGCCCAGATGTTCTGGTTGACCGACTGGTCCGTGATCGTGTCCCGGTCATCCACCGTTGAGGTGTAGGAGTAGTTGTTCACCACGTGATGCAGCTGCTGGACAGCGTGGGCGTGATCGTCATGGTGGTCGTGCCCCGGGGTGTGGCCTGAACCGCCGCCTGCAGGAGGCGGGGTGTGGCCGGCGCCGCCGATGCCTCCCGTCCATGAGGTGTTCCCGCCGGTGTTGTACTCCCGGTCGAAGGAAGAAGCGTTGACAGTGATGGGTGCGTAGTCCAGGACAACCGGCATAGCGGCGTCAACATCGGCGGAGCAGACTTCGCGCAGGCCGGCACCCTCGAGTGAACGCTCCGGATCGTTCAGGAACTCCTGGGCAGCGGCGGGGTTGTTGAACAGGCCCATCAGGAACTGGACGAGCTGGTTTGCGAGTGTAGGCATTGGATGGTCCTCAAATCTTCTCGGAGTTGTGGATCGCCAGGCCTCGGTGCCGGGCTTAAATCAAACCTAAGGTCCTTCGTGGGGGCCGGGCATCGGTTCTGTCCCCGTACCCGGATGCCCCGCATTAGGGGTTTGCCTGTTTCGTGGCTAGGGGCAGCAGGGCTCAGTCCGGGCCCTGATGATCTGCACTTAGCGCCAGCCTCAGGCGCACCAGCAGATCGGAGCGGTTTTCAGCCCCAAGCCTCCGCCGCATCCTGGCAATGTGATGTTCAGCGGTCCTGGGGGAAATGTAGATGGCTTCGCCGATTTCCCGGTACGTCTTCCCTTCCAGGACCAACCGCGCCACTTCCTTTTCGCGTTCGCTGAGCCCCGAGGCGTCAGGATGCGCGCCATGGTTGTTCTCGGCGGCGCTGCGGCGTACTTCCGGTGACAGCCCGTCGGGTGGCCCGGTGGTTCTGCCCTGCGGGTGGAGGTCCCTGGCGCAGGCAAGGAGCCGCATCATGTCCCTGCGCTCGTCTGCCTGCGCGGCAGCATGTCCTGCCAGCCGGGCCCCTTCCCACGGCATGCCCACCACTTTCAGTCCCCGGGCGGCGTTCTCCACATCCGTCGCCTGGAACCGGCCGGCCAGGACGCTGACCCAGGCCTTGCCTGCGGCGGCGAACACAGCGGCCATGTGACTGTAGTCCGCGGCCCGTACCAGCGCTGCCGCGTGCGGGGCAAGGTCGGCCGGGCTCTTGTTCAGCAGGGCAGCCTGGACCGCCGCCCAGTGAAGCGGAACGGCCCACAGGGGTGGCTCCCCCAGCTTGGTCAGCAGAGCCCACGCTTCATCCAGATAATCCGCGACGCGCCGTGTCTCCCGCAACCGGGCGGCAGCAATCATCAGTTCGCCCCACGGCAGAAGGCTGTAAAGGTCGACGGCGGAGTGCAGCATCGCTTCGCGGGCGCGCTCCCAGGCCATCACGAGGTCATGAACGTCGCCGCTGCGCCGCGCAAGGCCCACTTCCAGGGCCGCGCACAGGAACTCGTCCCTGGGAACCAGCGGCCAGTGGTTGGCTTTGGAGGCTTCGTTGATGGCCAGCCGTGCTTCGCCAGCATCGTCCTGCTGCATGGCCGACCACGCCTGCAAGAGGTGGAGCCGTGGCTTGGCGGCGTCACCGCCCTGCCTCGCGGCGACGGCGGAGCGGATGATGGTGTCCGCTACGTGGGATTCACCGCTGTGGAGGGCCAGTAACGCGGCCAACGCTCCAGGGGTGTCCGGAAGGGGCAGCGCCGAACCGGACGCGTTGAGCATGTCCGAAGCATGGATCAGCAGGGGAAGGCCCTTGTGTGGATCCCGCTCCATCGACTCCATCACGCCCTTGCCCGTTTGCGAAAGCGCCACCGCCAGTAAGGTGGGCGACACCGGTGCCGACCCGGCGGAAAAGGCCTCTTCCGCGCCCGCCCGGTCGCCGCTGCCGATCATGACCACCGCGGCAAGCGGGGCGGACCGGCCCATGTTCGCCGGACCAAGCCAGGCATAGAGGTCGGCACTGCGGACCAGCAGCCCGCGCTGTGCCCAGACGGAAGCAGCAACATCCACGCCAAGTCTGACATCCGGCGGATCAGAGCTCACCAGGAGCCCGTCAATAATCCGGCCCGCGGCGTCGAGGTCGCCCGTTGCGGCTGCGGCCTGGGCGCGGCGGGCAGCGATGCGCAGTTCGTCCGCCCCTGCCAGCAGCGCTTCGCTGTACAGCTGGGCGGCCAGACCGGGGTTCTGAGGCAGTGCTTTGTCCGCTGCGGCTTCGAGTTCGGCGGCGACCCTCGGGTCCGACAGTCCGCCCCTCGCCAGCTCGCGGGCAAGGTCGCCGAAGGGCCGGCCCTCGGCCGAAACAAAACCGACGAGTTCCCGCTGCAATGCATGCACACGGGCTGTGGGCGTGCCGTTCAGGAGTGCGTGTTGCACCGGGCCGACGACGGTCCCGTCGGTAAGCAGCAGGCCCGAGGCCTCGGCGCGGTTTACCACGGCGTCCAGGCCCGGACTGTCAGGGCTTTCCAGCTTGTGCGCCAGCTCACCGGGCAGCGGACCGGGCAAGGTGAACCCCACGGACAGCGCCAGCAGGAGTTCACGGACTGCCGCATTCTCGCCCCGCAACTGCTGTGCCATGTCAGCGGCTCCGGAGGGAGCCGAGGTCCCTGCCTCGTGCAGTTCCCGTTCGGGCTGCGTATGATCGGCGGCCATGCCTCAGACCGCCGGTTCGGTGGTTGGGACAGGATCCGTGGTGGGGGACGGTTCCGCGAACGGGTCGGGCATCGGCGCAGAGGCCGTTGTCGGATCGAGCTCCGGCGCAGGTGCCGACGACGGCTCGGGAGCCGGTCCGGTGGTCGGATCGGGAGCCGGGTCAGTGGTCGGATCGGGAGCCGGGTCAGTGGTCGGATCCGGCGCAGGGTCGGTGGTCGGATCAGTGGTCGGATCCTGTGCAGGGTCGGTGGTCGGATCCGGAGCCGGATCGGTCGTCGGATCCGGGGCCGGGTCAGTGGTCGGATCAGGTACAGGATCGACGGGCAATGGGACCAGGTCCGGCGACAGGTCCGTCGTCGGGTTGGTCACCGGACCCGGGGTGGAGCCTCCGGAACCCTGTACAGGCTCACCAGAAGTGCCCGTCCCGGCAATGGCCCCGCCGGGGACTGGTTGGCCTGCTTCGGTAGGTGGCCTGCTGGTAGACGAGGCAGCAATGTCCAGTCCCGTGGAACTGGCCGGCGCGCTGCTGTCCTGCAGCTGGGCGCTGGCTTCAATCCCCTGCACGGGGAGCTGCGCCGCGCCTGCTCCTGCACCTGCCGCGCCTGCTCCTGCCGCGGGGCCACCGGAGCCAGGTCCGCCGGTTCCGTCAGGAGGAGCAGCGCTTGGGGTGTCCTTCGCCGCATCTGCCGGCGGGGCGAGCATCGCCGAAAGGCTGCCGAGTCCGTCCGGGCTCTGGGCTGCAGTCGCCGTGAGCCCGGTGAAGAGCGCCACTACCGCTGCTACCGCAGTCAGCCGCACGGTCGAACGTGGCCCGTGCGCGCCGCCCTTGCGCCCGCCCGCATGGGTGCCGGCGGCATGGGCGCCGGCGGCGAGTGCTGCAGCACCGGCGTCGGCATGCCGGGACCAGCTGGCTCGTCGGCCGGCAGCTCCATGATGCCCGTCAGCCTGCGTGAGCACGACGGCGTCAGAAAGCTGTGCGGTCATGGCAGCGGGCTGCGCGGCCCCCTCTGGCTGAGCGCGAAGGGCGGCAACCGCCGCGCCGAGGCAGATGGATGACTTCGGATCGGCGTCCACGGCGATCGGCCGGTCCAGCTGCTCCGAAATCAGCTGTGCCACCAGGGGAATGCGCGATGAGCCGCCGATGAGAAGCACCGCGGACAGGTCGTCCGGGGTGAGCCCCAGGTCCTGCAGGGAACGCTCCAGGGCGTCCACTGTTTCCCGGATGGGCTCGCTGATCATCGCCTCGAAGTCGGACCGGACCAGCCGCACCTGCTGCTGGAATCCCGGCAGCAGCACCGAAATGCTCGCCTCGCTGTCCGCGGACAACGCCTCCTTGGCTTCCACACACTCCCGCCGCAGGCGCGACAGGGCCGCCAGCGCAACGGGCGCCGACGGGTCAAGATTGGCCAGGCCCTGCCCGGCGTGATCGGCAACGTACCGCAGGACGGCTGCGTCGAAGTCGGCGCCGCCCAGTCCCTCGATCCCTTCGGGCCGGCCCAGCAGTTCAAAGTGGCCGGCGTCCGTTTTCTTCAGGACGGCGGTGTCAAAGGTCCCGCCACCGAGGTCGTAGACGGCGATGGTACTGCCAGCCTCCACCCGCACCTGGGCGGCGTAGTGCAGCGCCGCCGCTTCCGGTTCGCTGATCAGCGTGACCTTGGTCAGGTCTTTTGAGGCCAGGGCAGCGAGGATGAGCTGCGTTCGGTGCGCACCCCACGAGGCAGGGTGGGAAAGGATAATGTCCGACGGCGGCGCTCCCTCGCGTTCTTCAGCCCGGTCTGCGACCCATCGGGCCATAGTGGCGAAGACGTCCTCAGCAGGGAGGGAAAGCGTGCCGACGGCAATGGGGACGTCGTCTCCGACCCGCCTTTTGAACTCCCGCACCACGCGCTCCGGGGAGTCAAGGCCGCGGCGCTCGGCCGCCTCCCCCACCAGGATGGGGCCTTCCTCGGGGTAGTAAACCACCGAAGGCACAGCCGTTCCGCGGAGCCCCAGCGGCAGGCTCTCCGGGACAAGTGAAGCGTCGTGATTAATTCGAACTATGGCGGCGGCGGTGAAACTGGTCCCGACGTCAAGGGCGAGAACATAGTTCATGGGCACCTCGGCAAAAAACGCAGCTAGCTGTCTGCGAGCTTCATCACTGACAACTCCCACCAAGGTAGCATCACCGTCTGCGGGGCAACACCCTTATTCATACATCGATTGGCGTATCAGTCGACCGTTGCCAAGGACAGCCGGAGAAACCCCAGTTCAGAGGCCCGAATAGGAGTGCAGACCGTTAAAGAACTGGTTGACGATGGTGAAATTGAAGACCACGCAGAGGTAGCCGACGATCGACAGCCACGCGGCGCGGGTGCCGGTCCAGCCACGTGTGGCGCGGGCGTGCAGGTAGCCCGCGTAGACCACCCAGATCACGAAGGTCCAGACTTCCTTGGTGTCCCAGCCCCAGAACCGGCCCCAGGCTTTTTCAGCCCAGATGGCACCGAACATGAGGGTGAAGGTCCAGCCGATGAAGGCGATGGCGTTGATGCGGTAGGACAGGTTTTCCAGGCTCAGTGCCGAGGGAACCAGTCGCATAAAACCAAGTTTGTCAGCACCACCGGCAGCCACCGTCTTTTGCCGGTGGGACTGCACCAGTTGCAGGGCGGACATGGCGAACGTGAGGGTGAAGAGTGCGGAGGAGAGCACCGCGATGGAGACGTGGATGATCAGCCAGTAGCTCTGCAGCGCAGGGACCAGGTGGCCCACGGGGGTCCAGTAAGCAACCGAGGCGGCCACCAGCATGATGATGGCCAGGCCCACCACAAACGTGCCCAGGAACCGCAGGTCGCGGCGGATCAGCACCAGCAGGAAAACGGCCACGGCCACAAAGGCGCCGGTGGTCAGGAACTCGTACATGTTGCCCCACGGCACCCGGCCTGCACCCACGGCACGCGTGATGACGCCGGCGGCATGGATCAGCACGCCGAGAACGGTGAGGGCAACGGCGACCCGCGCCGGAACGCGGCGTTCCGCCGCGTAGCGCATATCGGCGTCGGCCGTCTGCCCTGCCCCGGAAGCGTCGCCGCCCCGCTTGGCCACGGACGACGACGGCCGCTCGGCCCGGCCCACGGGTCCGGCCAGGTGCGAGTCCACCCTGTTGGTTGCCACAGTGTCGGCTACCGCGGCTGAGCCAGCAGAAGTGCCGGCCATCGCGGGCACCTTGGTTCCGGCAGCCTCGGCCGCCTTCAGGTCAATGGCGCGCAGCGCCCTGCTGCTCTTCGCGAGGTCCCAGGCGAAGGCGATGAAGGCCACGGTGTACGTGCCGGCGGCGAGCAGCATAAACAGCTCGCTGTACTGGCCCATGGTTTCGTTGATGGCGAACGGCATTACTGGTCCTTTTTCGGCCCGGTGGGGCCCGCTGGGGTGGTGAGCGAGTCTGCGCCATTATCGCCCTGGCGGCTGGGAGTTTGCTGGGTGACGCTGGAGTCGGAATCGTCAGCAGATTCGCCGGAATCAGAATCCGCAAGCTGCCACTCTTCGGACAGCAGCTTCCTGACGGCAACCGCTTCCGCGGCGAGCCGGTGGTCCTCACCGCGGGCAAGCAGGCCATACTCCACCATGGTGCGGCCGTCCTCGTGGGTCCCGGTCCGCACCCAGACGCGGCGCCGGTTCACGTAGAGCGAGACGATCAGGCCGCCCACGGCCAGCAGCGCGAAAATGAGGGCGTAGAGCTGGCCCGGGTTGTGGTGGATGTCCACGCCCACGTAGCGCTTCACGCTGTCAAAGCTGATGCTGCCTTTGCCGTCCGGCAGGGTGTAGGTGCTGCCCGGAGCCAGGGTAATGCCGCCGGCGTCCAGGTTGCGGGCGTTCAGCGGCGTGAGGTCACTGACGTCCAGTTCAAAGACGTTCTGCGGCGAGCCAGCGTCCAGGCCAAGGTCCCCGAAGTACGAGTTCAGGGTCAGCTGCGGGTTGAAAAGGTCCGGATCGCCGCTGAAGGACACCCCCTCCTCGGTGATAAACGCCGTGGGCAGGAAGAACCCCACAAAGCCCAGCTGTTCGGGCCGTGCGTCGGGGACCTTGATCACCAGGGACGAGTAGTAGTTGTCACCCTGGAGCTTGGCCACCACGGGACCCTGCATGGCCACGTTGCCGGCGCCGTCACGGATGGTCACCACGGGCGCGTAGCCGTTGCCGGTGAGGTAGATGCTGGTGCCGCCCAGGGTCACGGGATCGTTGACCTTCAGGACTTCCTGCTTGGCGGGCGAGTCCGGGGTTTCCCGCGTGGTGACTTCGGCGTTGAAGTCGATGGGCTGGCCGATTTTTCCTGGTGATTCGCGGTCAAACAAGACGTCGAATTTGTCCAGCTGGATGGAATACGGCTGCAGCTGGCTGGACTGGAAGTTGGCGCCGGGGGTGAACTGGTCGTAGCCCACCAGCGTGTTCACGAAGGTGTCGCCCTCCACCAGGATGCGCTGGCCGCTGTAGCCGAACAGGCCGCCCACGGCGACCGAAACCAGCACGCCGATCAGCGACGTGTGGAACACGAGGTTCCCCACTTCCTTGGCGAAGCCGCGCTCGGCGCCCAAAGACGGCCGCGCGCCGTCGTCGTCCCTCACGTCAACGCGGTAGCCGCGCTTCTTCAGCACCCCGGCGGCACTGCGGATGGCGTCCGACGCCGGGAGGCCGGCGTCGGCGGGAACCACCAGGGTGCCGTACTCGGGGAGGCGGGAGAGACGTTTGGGGGTCCGCGGCGGCTGGGAGCGCATGGCCTTGTAGTGGGCGATGGCGCGCGGGACCACGCAGCCGATCAGCGAGATGAACAGCAGGATGTAGATGGCCGAGAACCAGGCCGACGAGTAGACGTCGTAGAGCTGCAGGGTGTCCAGCAGCTTCCCGTAGTCCGGGTTGTCCTTGATGTACTGCGTCACGATGGACGGGTTGGCCGGGCGCTGCGGGAACAGCGAACCGGGCACCGCGGCGATGGCCAGGAGCAGCAGCAGGAACAGCGCCGTGCGCATGCTGGTCAGCTGGGTCCAGGCCCAGCGCAGCATCTCCACCGGCCCCAGGACTGGCAGCGCCGCCTCAGTTTTGGCGGCGGCAACGGGTGCCGGGGACTTTTTGTTTTCTTTCACGCGCTCGCTCATCAGATCGGCAACTTCACATCGGTTTGGAACCAGTACTGCAATTCGGTGACCCAGGTGCCCCAGACGCCGCTGGCCATCAGCAGGCCCAGCACCACCAGGATCCCGCCGCCGATCCGCTGGATGGCCAGGCGGTGCGTGCGGAAGAAGGACATCACGCCCATGCCGCGTCGCACCGCCAGGGCGATCAGCAGGAAGGGGATGCCCAGGCCCAGGCTGTAGACAAATGCCAGGAGGGCACCTTTGGCGGCGGAGGAACCGCCGGACAGGCTCAGGAGCTGGACGGCGGAGTAGGTGGGGCCGATGCACGGGGCCCATCCCAGGCCGAACGTGAGGCCCAGCAACGGCGCGCCCCACAGGCCGGCCGGCGGCTTGGCATGGATCTTCGCATCACGCTGCAGCCAGCCGAAACCGCCCATAAACACCACACCCATGAGGATGACCAGGAGCCCCAGGAGCTGTGTGATCCAGGCATTCTGCGAGCCGGTGATCAGGGTGCCGAGCTGGCCGAACGCGCCGCCCAGAAGCACGAAAATCACCGAGAACCCCAGCACAAAAAGCCCGATGCCCGCCAGCATCCGGCCGCGCTTCTGCTTCTCCAGGTCCACGCCGCTCAGGCCCGTGACGTAGCCTAGGTAGCCGGGCACCAGGGGCAGCACGCACGGCGACAGGAAGGACACCAGGCCGGCGAGCAGCGCCACCGGGATGGCAAGCAGGAGCGAGCCGTTCAGGATGGTTTCGGCGAAGGGGCTGTTCACGGTCCGGGCCGCCGCTACTCTGCCACGGCGGCGGTGATGAGGGCTTTGAGGGTGCCCTTCTGGATTTCGCCCAGCACGCGCGAGGCCACGCGGCCCTGCTTGTCCAGGACCAGCGTGGTGGGGACTGCCCCCGGCGGGACCAGGCCGGAAACGGCCAGGAGCACGCCGCCGTTCTTGTCGTCGAAGCTGGGGTAGGTCAGGTTGAAGGTCTTGTCGAAGGCCTCTGCGGTGCCTTTTTCATCGCGGAGGTTGACGCCGAAGAACTGCACGCCCTGGTCCTTGAAGTCCTTGTGCAGCTCTTCCAGGATGGGTGCTTCAACGCGGCAGGGTGCGCAGGCGGCGAACCAGAAGTTCAGGACCGTCACCTTGCCCTGGAAGTCCGCGGGGGCTATCTGGGTGCCGTTGAACAGCGTGCCGTTAATGGCGACGGCGGCCTTGCGGTCCGCCGCGGTGAACTCGGTCACCGAGCCGTCCCCGGCCACGTAGTTCTTGTTGTCGCCGGCTTTGGCCTGCTTGGCGAGGGCGTCTTCCTGCGCACAGGCGGACAGGCCCAGGGTCAGGGCGGTCAGGGCGGCCCCGCCGGCCGCGAGAACGGCACGGCGGGACGCTGTGCCTGAAATTGCGCGGGACGTTGCGCGAGGGCCAGTCATGTCAGGCTCCGGGGGTGCTGGCGGCACCGGGAAGAAGTACGGCAGCGGGCTCACTGTACTCAACGCGCAGGAGCGAGCCGTCGTCGTCGAACACCAGGGAGGTGATGGACGTCAGCGTGCACTCGCGTTTGCGCGGGTCATGCCACAGCGGCCTGCCTTCGGCACTGAGGCGGGTGGCCCAGATGGGGAGCTGGTGGCTGACCATGATGGCTTCCGGGCCATCGGTTCCGTAGTCCCCGGCGGCCAGTTCGATGGCCCGGAGCCGGACGTCCTCAACAGCTGACATGACGCGCGCGGCCTGTGCCTTGTACGGTTCGCCCCAGGACGGCCGGAACGGGTTGACCAGGTGGGGCCAGTGCTTGGGCTTCCGGAGCTCGGCCTTGGTGACCTTCATGCCCTGGAAGTAGTTTTCCGCTTCAATGATGCGGCTGTCCGTGTGGAGTTCCAGACCAAGCGCCTCCGCCGTGGGGGCCGCTGTTTCCTGCGCCCTGACCAGCGGCGACGCCGCGAGATAGACGATCCTTGCCCCGCGCGCGGCACGTTCGGCGAAGTGGGCGGCGAGCATCTGCGCCATTTCGCGGCCCAGCTCGGAGAGGTGGAATTCGGGCAGCCTGCCGTACAGAACGCGGTCAGGATTGTGGACCTCGCCGTGGCGGAGCAGATGGACAGTGGATTGGGGCATGTTTACCAGTTTCTCAAAGATGGCGTGCTATCCGAAATCTTCTACATCCAGTAGAACTCAAACTTTTGGAAAAATGTTCCGGAACGGGGAACAAAACATGCAAATGCATGTTTATACTGGATGCAGCGGATAGTTGAGGATTCAACAGATGAAGCGTCAAGCTATCCGGACGTACCACCCGACAAACCCAAGGAGAAACACCATGACTCTTCCCGCAGACGTCACCACCGGCACCTGGACCCTTGACAACTCGCACAGCGAGATCGCCTTCACCGTCCGGCACGCAGGCATCAGCAAGGTCCGCGGCCAGTTCAAGGATGCCGTGGCAACCCTGGACCTCGCCGACAACGTGGCCGATTCCAAAATCAGCGCCACCATCCAGACCGCCAGCTTCGACTCCGGCGATGTCAACCGCGACGGCCACGTCCGCGGCGAAGACTTCTTCGACGTCGAGGCCTTCCCGGAAATCTCCTTCGTCTCCAACAGCCTCGTGGCCAAGGGCAACAGCTACGAGCTGACCGGGGACCTCACCATCAAGGGCGTCACCCGCCCCGTTGCCCTTGAGACCGAGTTCAACGGCGTGGCCGTGGACCCGTTCGGCATGACCCGCGCCGGCGTCTCCGCCGAAACCACCATCAGCCGCAAGGACTTCGGCCTGACCTGGAACGCCGTGCTGGAAGCCGGCGGCGTGCTGGTCAGCGACAAGGTTGCCGTCAACCTGGAGCTCGCGTTCATCGCACCCGCAGCATAGTTTTCTTCCTGAAGCACCCCGGCCGCCATGTTTCCCCGGAATCTGGCGGCCGGGGTGCTTTGTTTTATCCCCTAGATACCGGCGGATCCGCGGTCTACAGTGTGACCCATGAGCAACAGTGAAGTACCGCAGCCCCAGCAGCCCCAGCAGCCCGACGCCGAGCAACCCGGCGCCCAGCCGCCCGTCACTCAGCCGCCTGCCACTCAGCCGCCTGCCGGCCACGTTCCTCCTGCCCGGAACGTTCCTCCGGCCGGCTACCAGCCGCCACCCGCCTACCCGCAGCCGGGCCAGGCTTATCCCGCGCCGGGCCAGGCCTACCCGCAGCCCGGCCAGCCATACAACCAGCCGGGCCAGCCGGGCGGCTTCCGTTTTGAGATGCCAACCGACGGCCCCCGCAACTTCAACGACGTTATGCCCAAGGCCGGGTTCTCCGGCATGTTCAGCGTGACCGGGCTGCCCACCGAGCTCAAGGTCTCGTACTGGATCTGGCTCATCGGCGGCATGCTGGGAGTCCTTGGCGGCCTGTTCGGCGTGTTGGGTTCGCTGGCGTTGTTCGTCGTGGCACCCGGGCTGGCCGTTGTGGTCCTCCTGCTCGTCCTGGTGGCACTGGCCCTGGCGGCGGCCCAGATTGTCCTGGTCCTGAAGATGAAGGAGGGCAAGGAATGGGCAAGACTTGCGCTGACCATCGTGGCCGGCGTTTCGCTGGTGCTCGCCGTGCTTGGCGGCAGCGTGGGCGGCGGCGGCATGGGCCAAGGCATCGGCAACAACTGGCTGGGCTTCCTCATCAGCGCCGCGGCAACGGTGCTCATGTGGCTGCCGAACTCGCAGGCCTGGTTCAACGCCGCCAAGGGCCGCGCGTAGACCGGATCCAGTAGAAACACAGTCTTGCGCGACCCCCGCTGAGTTCTGTGGGAATACCTCTCCGGAATGATCCCCCGCGGCACCCGCCGGGGGTACGGTGGGAAGTAAGCCGTACTGGGGGCAGGCCAGTTGGACTGCACCCAGCAGCCGAACTGACATCCGACCTGCAAAGGACCGCTCATGAGCACGCCTGTCCCGCCTCCCGTTCCGAACGAGCCCGAGCCCGGCAACCAGCCGCCAGCGCCCCGATACGGCGAGAACAGCCCGCAGTTCGGGCAGCCCACACCGCCGGCGCCCCAGTACGGGCAAAACGCACCGCAGTATGGCCAGCAGACTCCCCCGGCACCCCAGTACGGGCAAAACGGACCGCAGTACGGGCAAAACGCCCCGCAGTATGGCCAGAACAACCCGCCGCAGTTCGGCCAGCCCACGCCTCCGCCTTATGGTCAACAGCCGTACGGGCAGTCCCCTTACACGCAGTACCCGTCCGAGCAGCCGCAGGCCACGGGATCCAACGGGGTTCCCCAGCTGGTCAACATCTCGTTCTGGCTGCTGATTGGCGCGGGTGTTGTGTATGTCATCAGCCTGCTGATGGGCATTGGCATGCTCGATGACCCGGCGATGCGCCGCGCCTTCGAAGACGCCATGCGCAGCGGTGGCGCTACCGGCACGGAGTTTGCCTTTGACGATTTCAAGGGTGTCCTCGCCGGGTCGCTCGTGGTCTTCGCCATCATCGGCGCTGGGCTGTACGCGCTGGTGGCGTTCTTCGTCCGTAAGGGCAAGAACTGGGCCCGCATCCTCGGTACCGTTTTCGCGGCACTGTCCATTTTCGGCCTCTTCGGACCACCGAGCCTTGGAACCGTGGGGACGCTGGCCGGGATCGCAGCGATCGTGCTGCTCTACCTGCCGGCCGCGGCACCTTACTTCCGCAAGCAGCAGCCGTTCGCTAACCCGTACGGCGCCCCGGGCACCACGCCTGGCAACCCCTACGGGCAGTAGTACCAACGAGTCGCATCCACACCCTAACGGACGTGGGCCCCATCAGCCGCCGACGAACTAGGCGGTCTGGTCCGGGGTCTGCGCCCGTTGTGCGTGATAGGCGAGGATCTGCAGTTCGGTGGCCATATCCACCTTGCGGAGGTTGACGCCCTCGGGGACTTGCAGCATAACGGGGGCGAAGCTCAGGATGCTGCGGACGCCGGCCGCCACCACGCGGTCGCACACGGCCTGCGCCACGTGGGCCGGAAGTGCCAGGACCACCATGTTGGCGCCCGTCCGCTGCAACACGGCCTCCATGTCCGCAGCGTCGCTGACGCGCAGCCAGCCGACTTCATTGCCCACCACCATCTGGTCGGCGTCGAAAATTGCCACGACGTCAAACCCGCGGGACTCGAAGCCGCCGTAACGGGCCAGGGCCTTGCCGAGGTTACCCGCGCCAACAATGGCGACCTTCCAGTCGTGGGTCAGCCCTAGGGCTGCGGAGATGTGACGGCTCAGGTACTGCACTTCGTAGCCCACTCCGCGCGTGCCGTAGGAACCCACATAGGAAAGGTCCTTGCGAAGGGTTGACGAGCTCACTCCTGACGCTTCCGCCAGCGATTCCGAAGATACCCGTTCGACGCCGTCGGACAGCAGCGTGTTAAGGGCGCGCAGGTAGATGGTCAGCCGGGCCACCGCTGCGGGCGGTATTTGTTTGGTGGACTCGGCACCGTGGACGGGCTGTGTACTGTGGCCAGCCTCTGTACCTTGGACAGCATGGGGAGATGGATCCAGTGAAGTCACTATCCCCTCCATCCCATCGCGTCGTGACTCCACTCTAGAGCCCCGCCGCTGGTGCCAACAAAGCCGGTGTCATTCTGCGAGGCCGCTTTCCGATTGGGCCATGGCGCGTTTGAGGACGCGCTCCAGCCGGGCTTCGTCGATCTTCCAGAAATCGCGTTGGATTCCATCCACCAGGACTACGGGGATTTCCTCCGCGTACCGCTCACGCAGTTCCGGCAGCTCGTCCACCTGCTGTTCCGTCCACCCGAGTCCCAGCGAGGCAGTAACGCGTCCGACGGCGTCGCGCGCTCCTGCACACAGGTGACAGTCTGCTTTGGTGATGAGGACTACCTCGGGTTTTGCCATGCCTTAACCGTATCGCCCTTCAGGGCAGAGAGCTGGGCAGAGGACAGCGGCCGACGGCGGGGCGTACGGCGACGCGGGTATCCGGGCGAGCGCTGGCACTCGCGCTGGCACTGAAATCTTGGTCACCGAGTATTGACTAGACTCGTGGACATGCCCGAGGAGAAGTACGTCGCTGTGGTGACCCAGCCGGATGCGTTGATGCAGACCGGCGAAGCCGCCTTCTTCGACGTCGATAACACCCTCATGAAAGGCGCCAGCCTCTTCCATGTTGCCCGCAAGATGCACCAACGCGGCGCCTTCACCCTGACGCAGGCTGCGGGGTTCGCATGGAAGCAGTTCAAATTTGTGGCGCGCGGCGAGAACATGGACGATGTCCACGCTGTCCGCGACTCCGCCCTCACCCTCGCCGAGGGCATCACCGTGGAAGACGTCAAGGCCCTGGGCGAAGAGGTCTACGACGAAATGATCGCGTCCAGGATCTGGCCCGGCGCCAAGGCACTGGCGCAGCAGCACCTGCGCGTGGGCCGGCGGGTCTGGCTGGTTACCGCAACCCCCATCGAGGTTGCCGCGGTCATTTCCACCAGGCTCGGCCTGACCGGAGCCTTGGGCACCGTGGGCGAGGTTGCCGACGGCATGTACACCGGCCGGCTGGTGGGCGACATCCTGCACGGTTCCGCCAAGGCAGTGGCAGTGCAGGCCCTGGCCCACGCCGAAGGCCTGGACCTCAAGCGGTGCTGGGCCTACAGCGACTCATATAATGACATCCCGCTGCTGACCCTCGTGGGGCACCCGGTAGCCATCAACCCTGATGCCAGGCTCCGCCGCCACGCGCGGGACAACAACTGGCCGGTCTACGACTTCCGTTCCGGCCGCCGCGCCGCCACCCTGGGGCTCAAGGCAGCAACGGCCGGCGGCGCCGTCTACGGGCTCTGGCGCGGATACTCCCGGATGCGCGGCCCCCGGGCATAAGCTGCCGCCACAGCGGTCGCCGTCGATGTTTCGCGTAGGAGCGCATCGCCGTCGATCGCGGGACAGAGGTCGCCCAGCGACCGCCGGACCGCCTATCGGCGGAAGTGAAAGCCCGCGGGTCCCGGCCCGAGCTTGCGAGGGTTGGGAAAGGCTGAACGCTAAGCGACGGTGAAACGTCGATGGCGACCTCGCGGAGACAAAAAATGCCCGCTGCCGGATAGGCAACGGGCATTTCACGCTTGTCGAAGTATCTCTACTTCTTATTGCGGCGCTGGTGACGGGTCTTACGAAGCAACTTGCGGTGCTTCTTCTTGGCCATACGCTTGCGACGCTTCTTAATAACTGAACCCACGAAAGTTCCTCACAAACTAGATGCAGTACCTGTCTGATGGAAATGGTCCGTGGACAGAGCTACAGACTGAAACAACTGACAGATTCTTACAATGACGTAAAACGTTCCTTAACAGGGTACCGCTTCTTGGCGATGCCCACTGACCGCAGGTAATGCTCAGGCGGTTTCGGAGTGCCCGTCCACCACAGCACCCTTGAGGTACTGCTCGACGGCGCTCTCCGGCACCCGGTACGACCGGCCGAAACGCACGGCGGGCATTTCGCCGGAGTGGACCAGCCGATAGACGGTCATTTTGGAGACGCGCATGACCTCGGCCACTTCGGCCACGGTCAGGAACTTCGCGTTCGAGAAGTTCTGTTCTGCGGACATTTCCCTATTCCTTTGCTGATGGATGACGACAGTACCCCAGCTTTGATTCATATTTCGGTGTGCCGATGCTGAGCCATCCACCAACCATGTGTTAGATACTCTAGAGGTTCATGGGGCTGTAGTGAAAGTCATCCGGGCAATCATTAAGCGGTCCGGCGCTTCCGGGCGGACGCCGCGAGCTGATCGAGGACCGAAACGGAGACGTCCCAATCCATGCACGCGTCCGTGACACTCTGCCCGTAGACCAGTTCCGCCCGGCCCGCCGCATGCTCGGTGACATCCAGGTTCTGGGCTCCGCCCACCAGGAAGCTCTCCAGCATGACACCCGCGATGGCCTGTGCCGCCTCGCCGCCGTCCTCCAGCTGTGCGCCGATTTCCAGCGCCACTTCCGCCTGCCGGTGGTGGCTCTTGCCGCTGTTGGCGTGGCTGGCGTCCACGATCAGCCGGGGGTTGAGCCCCTTGCCGGCGAGCTTGGCGGAGGCGCTTTCGACGTCGGCCGCTGAGTAATTGGGGCCCTTCCGTCCACCTCGGAGGATGACGTGGGTGTCCGGGTTCCCGGCAGTGGCCACCAGCGCGGCCCGGCCATCGCCGTCGATCCCCAGGAATGCTTGGGCGGCAGCGGCGGCGCCGCACGCGTCGAGCGCAACCTGGAGGTCGCCGTCGGTCCCGTTCTTGAAGCCGATGGGCATGGAGAGACCGGAGGCAAGCTGGCGGTGGATCTGGCTCTCGGTGGTGCGCGCCCCGATGGCTCCCCACGAGATGAGGTCCGCCATGTACTGGGGGCTGATGGGTTCCAGGAATTCGGTGGCGGTGGGCAGTCCCAGCGCGGTGACCTGCTGCAGGAATTCCCTGGCGGTCCGGAGCCCGGTGACCATGTCATGGCTGCCGTCCAGGCGAGGATCGTTGATCAGGCCCTTCCAGCCCACCGTCGTGCGGGGCTTTTCGAAGTAGGTGCGCATCACGATCAGGAGGTCGCCACGGTGCTTCTCGGCCTGGCTGACCAGGCGGCGGGCGTATTCCAGTCCAGCCTTGGGATCGTGGATGGAGCACGGGCCCACGATGACCAGCAGCCTGTCATCCACGCCGTCCATGATGGCCCGGACTTCGTCGCGGCCACGCTCGACGACGTCTGTCACCCGGGCATCCAGGGGCAGCTCGGCGATGAGCTCCTGGGGCGTGGGCAGCGGCGTGAATTCGCTGACGCGCAGATTGGACGTGGATTTTGAGGGAGTGGCTGTCGCGGTGCTCATGTTCGGGTCCTGTTCCAGATAGGAAGCGGGCCCAGATCAGAACCCGCCGGAGAAATGGCGAAGGGCAGAGAATGATCTCTGCCCTGTTGGCTCTGAAGGAAGATGGATGCGTGTCAGTTAGACGCGGGCTCCTCCAGAGCCAACGAAAAATACGCATACCAACGGTTTGTCATAGGCAAACCATAACCGCGGGCTGCGACCGCCGCAAAATCACGGCCGTCACACATGGAAATCCGGGCTTAAGTCAGTCGCCTCGTCCCCCAACTGAGTAGCGCTATCTGTCGTTTTGAGCGTCCAAAACGACAGATGGCGCTACCTACTTGGTCACTTGAGAGTCAGGCCAGGAGCTCGCGGAGGTACTGCAACTGCCGGATCCAGTGGTGCTCCTGGCCACCCTCGTGGTTGTTGAACCGGTAGACCGCGATGTCCTTTTGTGCCGCGGAGCCGCTGCCGTAGGCGTTGAAGCTGGCGAACACGGTGGATGGCGGGCAGACATCGTCCATCTGCGCCACCGAGTACAGGGCAGGTGCGGTGGCCGCCCGGGCGAGGTTGACGCCGTCGAAATTGTTCAGGACCGCGAGCATCGGCTCGTACCGGTCCCGGTGCCTGCCCAGGAACGCCGCGATTTCCGGATAGGGGCCGCGGGCAGCGATGTCGATCGACCGGGGGAAGTCCTGCAGGAAGGGGACGTCGGGCAGCGCGGCGATGACGCCGTCGAGCCTTCCCGCCATCAGCCCCGCAACCGCCACCACAATGCCGCCGCCCTGGCTGATTCCGGCCAGGACCACGCGCGAAGGATCCACCTCCGGGTGGGACTGCGCCGCTTCCACCGCACGGAACGCGTCCACGTACACGCGGCGGTAGTAGTAGTCCTCGCGGCTGCCGGCGCCCCTGGTCATCAGCCCCGCGTAGGCCACCTCGCCCGCGGACGGGTGGGGATCCGCCGTTTCGCCGAGGATCCCGCCGTAGCCCTGGCCGCGGGTGTCCATGATGAAATGCGCATAGCCGGCCTGCGCCCATTTGGTGTCCTGGTTGACGAGGCCGCGGCCGCCCGAGTAACCGATGTACTGGACGACGACGGGTAGCCGGCTTCCGGCGCGCCGATTCGCCGGGAGGTGCAGCCAGCCCTTGATGGGTGCGCCGCCGTAGCCGGCGAACGTCACGTCAAACGTGTCGATGACCGATAAGTGGTTCTCAACAGGCCCGAACGTGGTGTTGAGCGGGAACGTCCGGGCCTCGTCGAGCGTGGCGTCCCAAAAGTCCTGCAGATCGGCGGGCGGCGTGACCCTCGAGGTGTAGCCGCGGAGCTGGTCAAGGGGAAGGTCGAAGAGGGGCATGCTGCTGTCCGGTCCTGTCTCGCTTGATAGGTTGCTGCTGGGTGGCGGGTGTTACAGGCGGGTCAGCTGCGGCGTGAACGTCTGCAGCTCGTGCGAAGACACCACCAGTCGGCGCAGTTCCGTGAGCCCCCCGCTGACGTGCCCGGCGGCCCTGGCTTGGACCAGGATGTTGCCGAGGGCGGTCGCTTCCACCGGCCCGGCCACCACTTTTTTGCCGGTGGTGTCGGCCGTGAGTTGGCAGAGGAGTCTGTTTTGGGAGCCGCCGCCCACGATGTGGACGATGTCCACGGTGCGGTCTGCCAGGCGTTCGGCGTCCGCGATGGTGCGCGCGTAGCCCGTGGCGAGGCTGTCCATGATGCAGCGGGTGATGGCCGCGGGGTTATCAGGCAGTTGTTCCCCGGTGTGGCGGACTGTGGCGCGGATGCGCTCCGGCATGTTGTCCGGGGCGATGAAGGCGGAATCGTCCGGATTGATCTGCGGGCCACCCGGAGGCAACGCCGCTGCGGCGGCCAGCAGATCAGCGAGTTCCGGGATGAAGCCCTCCGCGGCCCAGGTCCGCTGGCATTCGCTGAGCAGCCATAGCCCGCCCATGTTCCGCAGGTAGCGGATAGTGCCGTCCACGCCGCGCTCGTTGGTGAAGTTCGCTGCCCTGCTGGCCTCGGTCAGGACCGGCTGATCCAGTTCCAGCCCCACCAGAGACCAGGTGCCCGAGGAGATGTACGCGAAATTCTCTTTCTCAGACGGGACGGCGGCGACGGCGGAGGCGGTGTCGTGCGAGCCGACGGCCACCACCTTGGTGCCGGCCGGCAGACCCACCCTGGACGCGATCTCCGGCAGCAGCGTGCCTACGGTTTCGCCGGGCTCGATCAGCGGCGGGAACAGGTCTTTGGGCAGGCCCAGGGCGGTGAGGAACTCGGAGGCCCACTCCCCCGCGACGGCGTCAAACAGACCTGTGGTTGAGGCGTTGGTGGATTCCGTGCGGCGCTGTTCCGTCAGGAAGAATGCGATGAGGTCCGGGATCAGCAGCGCCTGCAGACCGTCCAGATCCCGCTCCGTGGCCAGCTGGTACAGGGTGTTGAACTGCAGGAACTGCAGCCCGGTAGTGCCGTAAAGCCGGGCAGGGTCCAGTTTCCGGTGCACGGGCGCGACGGCGGCGCGGCTGCGGTCATCGCGGTAGCTGAACGGCTGCGCCGTCAGCTCCCCGGCGGCGTTGACGAGGCCGTAGTCCACCGCCCAGGTGTCGATCCCGATGCTCGTGATGGTCTCGCCCTGCACGGCCGCCACGGTGGCGGCGGCGCTCAGGCCCGCGAGGACCTCGGCGAACAGGGCGTCGAAATCCCAGCGGAGGCCGCCGTCGAGCTCCACCACACCGTTGGGGAAACGGTGCACCGTTTCCAGCTCCACGATGGAACCGGTGATCCGGCCAAGGATGACCCGGCCGGAGGAGGCACCGATGTCGACGGCGGCGAACACGCTGCGGGCGGAAGTACCGCCGCCGTCGACACCGCCCTGTGCATGGGATGCGGTTCTGCTCATCGGAGGAAAGCTGCTGCCACCCCGGCGTCCACGGGGATGTGGAGGCCGGTGGTGTGGGACAGTTCGTTGCTGGTGAGGACCGCGGCGGCGTTGGCCACGTGCTCAGGCAGGACTTCGCGCTTGAGCAGCGTGCGCTGGGCGTAGTACTTGCCGAGTTCCTGCTCGTCCACGCCGTAGACTGCAGCGCGCTTGGCGCCCCAGCCGCCGGCGAAGATGCCGGAGCCGCGGACCACACCGTCGGGGTTGATGCCGTTGACGCGGATGCCGTATTCGCCCAGTTCGGCCGCGAGAAGCCGGACCTGGTGCGCCTGGTCGGCCTTCGTGGCGGAGTAGGCAATGTTGTTCGGGCCCGCGAACACGGAGTTCTTGGAGGAAATGTAGATGATGTCCCCGCCCATGTCCTGGGCGATCATGACCTTCGCCGCCGCCTTCGAGACCAGAAAGGAGCCCTTGGCCATCACGTTGTGCTGCAGGTCCCAGTCCTTCTCGGTGGTCTCCAGCAGCGGCTTGGAGATGGACAGCCCGGCGTTGTTGACCACGAGGTCCAGCCCGCCGAACGCCAGCACGGCTTCCTGGATGGCGGCTGCGATCTGGGCCTCGTCGGTCACGTCCGCCTGGACGCCGATGGCGACGTCCGCGCCGCCGAGCTCTGCGGCGACGGCCTGGGCGTTCTCCAGGTTCAGGTCGGCAATCACTACGCACGCGCCGTCGGACGCCAACCGCGTGGCAATCGCCTTCCCGATGCCCGACGCCGCACCCGTCACCAACGCGATGCGGGAGGCGTGCGACTTCGGCTTCGGCAGGCGGGCCAGCTTGGATTCCTCCAGCGACCAGTATTCGATCCGGAACTTCTCGGATTCCTCGATCGGGGCGTAGGTGGAGATCGCCTCGGCGCCGCGCATCACGTTGATCGCGTTGAGGTAGAACTCGCCGGCGACACGGGCGGTCTGCTTGTTCGCTCCGTAGGAGAACATGCCCACACCCGGGACCAGCACAATCGCCGGGTCCGCGCCGCGCAGCGCCGGGGAATCCGGTACCGCGTGGCGGTGGTAGTAGGCCTGGTAGTCCTCGCGGTAGTCCGCGTGCAGCTCGTGGAGCCGGGCAATGGAATCCTCGATCGAGGCGTCCGCCGGCAGGTCCAGGATCAGCGGCTTGACCTTGGTGCGCAGGAAATGGTCCGGGCAGGACGTGCCTAGGGCGCCCAGGCGCGGGTGTTCGGCGGCTTCCAGGAAGTCAAGCACGACGGCGTCATCACTGAAGTGCCCCAGCTGCGGCTTGTCGGTGGAGGCCAGGCCGCGGATCACCGGGGCGAGTGCGGCGGCCTTGGCTTTTCTTTCCGCTTCCGGGAGCGCGCCATAGCCGGCCAGCTTGGCACCGAAGGGTTCGGCTTTGCCGTTCTCCGCGATGAACTTTTCGGCCTGCCCGATGATCCAGAGCGAGTTGGCCTCGGCTTCTTCGCTGGTGGCGCCCCAGGCGGTGATGCCGTGGCCGCCCAGGATGGTGCCGATGGCCTGCGGGTTGGCGTCCTTGATCGCGGCGATGTCCAGGCCCAGCTGGAAACCGGGCCGGCGCCACGGAACCCAGAGAACCTTGAAGCCGAATATCTTGGTGGTCAGCGCCTCGCCGTCCGCCGCTGTGGCAATAGCGATGCCCGAGTCCGGGTGCAGATGGTCCACATGTGCGGCGTCCACGAGCCCGTGCATGGCGGTATCGATCGACGGTGCGGCGCCGCCCTTGCCGTGCAGGCAGTAATCAAACGCGGCCACCATCTCGTCTTCGCGCTCAACGCCCGGGTAGACATTCCTCAGCGCGTTCAGCCGGTCCAGGCGCAGCACCGCGAGGTTCCCCGCTTTGAGTGTGCCGAGGTCTCCTCCGGAGCCCTTGACCCACAAAAGCTGGACATCCTCACCCGTGACCGGGTCCTTCTCCGTGCCCTTGGCCGAGGTGTTGCCACCGGCAAAGTTGGTGTTCCGCTTGTCCGCACCCAGGCGGTTGGAACGGCTGATGAGGTCCTGGACTGTCTTATTGATTCCCGTAGTCATTGCTTAGGCGCCCCATCCGGCTTGCTGGCCGCCTGCGCGGTCCTCGTTGATCTGTTTCTGGTAACCGCTGGCCTTGAAGGCGGCCATCGGGTCCGCGGGCAGCCCGCGGGATTCTCGCCATTCGGCCAGGATGGGCCGGACGTCCGTGTAGAACGCGTCGTTGAACAAGCCGTTGGCGGCCAGGACATCCCCGGACCGCTGGGCCTCGCTCAGGGCTGCGGTGTCCACCAGCAGGGCGCGGGCCGTCATCTCCTGGACGTTCAGGACCGAGCGGATCTGGCCCGGGATCTTCTCCTCCAGGTTGTGGCACTGATCCAGCATCAGCGCCACACCGGAATCCTTGCCGAAGCCGCCGCCACGGATTACCTCGTACATGATCCGGAACAGCTGGAACGGATCCGCGGCCCCCACGATCAGGTCATCGTCGGCGTAGAAGCGGGAGTTGAAATCAAAGGAGCCCAGCTTGCCCAGGCGCAGCAGCTGCATCACGATGAACTCGATGTTGGTGCCCGGGGCGTGGTGGCCGGTGTCCAGGCAGACCATCGCCTTATCGCCCAGCGCCAGGGTCTGCGCGTAGGAGGTACCCCAGTCCGGAACGTCGGTGTGATAGAAAGCCGGCTCGAAGAACTTGTACTCCAGGACCAGCCGCTGGTTCCCGCCCAGGCCCGCATAGATCTCCTGCAGCGACTCGGCCAACCGGTCCTGGCGTCCGCGAAGATCGTCCTGGCCCGGGTAGTTCGTGCCGTCCGCCAGCCAGACCTTCAGGTCCTGCGAGCCCGTGGCATGCATAATCTCGATGCACTCAAGGTGATGGGCGATGGCCCCGCGCCGCACCGACCCGTTCGACGACGTCAAGGAACCGAACTTGTACTCGTCATCCTGGAACGTGTTGGAATTGATGGTGCCCAGGCCTACGCCCAGGCCGGCCGCGTACTCCTTCAGGACGGCGTAGTCATCCACCTTGTCCCACGGAATATGCAGGGCCACAGTGGGGGCCAGGCCGGTCAGCTCGTGCACCTTCGCGGCGTCCGCGATCTTCTCCTGCACCGTCCGCGGCGTGCCCGGCGTGCCGAACACCTTAAAGCGCGTGCCTGAATTTCCATAGGCCCACGAGGGGACCTCGATGGCAAGCTCCCCGAGCCTGCCCAGCGCCGTTGCTACGTCATTCATGTTGGTTTCTTCCCGGTCCTTAGTGATGTGGTCTGTTGTGCTGTGGCCTGTTGTGCTGTGGTGTTTAGTGATGTGGTTCTTGCGGCCCGCCAACGGGGCCAATGCGTCAGCTGCGGGTGGACTCCGCCACCGCGAGCTGGTGGTCAAGATTGAAGACTTCGTCAAGAACCTGAAAACCTTCGTCGGGGGCCTGGCCCGGATTGTCGAACAATGTGGCCATCTCGGCCTGCCAGCGGGCATTGACCTCGGTCAGCGCCATCCGCGCCCGGACGGCGTCGAAATCGTCGCATTCGACATAGCCCACCAGGAGCCCGTCCGCGCCCAGGAACAGCGAGTAGTTGTTCCAGCCGGCGTCTTTCAACGCACGGAGCATCTCCGGCCAAACGGCAGCATGCCGGCGCCGGTATTCGTCGATCAGCCCTGGCTGGACCGAGGAGCGGAAACACACCCTCATCTGCAACTCTCCTGAACTTTCCAAGCTTTGAATCGTTTCATTATTACGATTCAAAGTACTCTTGAAGTCAAGTAGGTGTCAAGCAATTTCCAGACCACATCCGGAACTACGGGAAAAGTGCCGCACACGGCATATAAGCACGGAGAATCATGAATCGCTCAGCCAGCATCAAGGACGTCGCAAACCACGCCAGCGTTGCAGTGGGCACGGTCTCCAATGTCCTGAACTACCCGGACAGGGTTTCTCAGCGGACCAAGGAGCGGGTCCTGCGTGCCATCGACGAGCTGGGCTTCGTCCGCAATGACGCCGCCCGCCAGTTGCGCGCCGGTCACAGCAGGACCATCGGGCTGATCGTGCTCGACGTCGGCAACCCCTTCTTCACATCGGTGGTGCGGGCCGCCGAAGACGCCGCGGCACTCCAGGGCAGCGCCGTGCTCCTCGGCGACAGCGGCCACAACGCCAGCCGGGAATCCAACTACATCGACCTGTTCCAGGAACAGCGCGTCCAGGGGCTGCTCATCTCCCCCGTCGGCGACGTCACCGACCGCCTCGACCAGCTGCGTGAGCGCGGCGTGCCCACCGTCCTGGTGGACCGGCTCGCCGATGAGAGCAAGTACAGCTCCGTCTCAGTGGACGACGACGCCGGCGGGTACCTCGCTGCCCGGCACCTGCTGGACACCGGCCGCCGTCGGCTCGCCTTTGTGGGTGGCCCCGCCTCGATCCGCCAGGTGGCGGACCGCCTGCAGGGCGCGCAGCGCGCCGTGCAGGAGGAACCGGACGCCACCCTGGAGGTCCTGGATTCGGACGGCCAGACTGTGCTGGCCGGTCGGAGCGTGGGCAACATGCTCGTGGAGCGTGGGCTCGCGGACCTGCCGGATGGCATCTTCTGCGCCAACGACCTCCTGGCCCTGGGTGTGATGCAGTCGCTGACCATGACGCACAGGCTGAGGATTCCCGAGGACATTGCGCTGATCGGCTATGACGACATCGACTTTGCCGTCTCCGCGGTGGTACCCCTCTCCTCCATCCGGCAGCCCACCGAGGCGCTGGGGCGCACGGCTATCGAGCTGTTGGCCGAGGAACTCGACTCCAACACTCCAAAGCACCGGGCCGTCATCTTCACCCCCGAACTGGTGGTCCGGCAGAGCACCGCCCCGGCGAAGGGATCCTTCGCCGGCTAGGGATCTCCGCTTCGAGCAGTTATGGATTCGAGCAGTTCTGGAGAAGCCTCCTTGACGCCCGGACACTAGCGTGGACCCCAAGAGACCGCCAAGGAAGGAAACCCGCAATGACGGACACGAACAAGACCGGCACGAGCGCCAAGTCGTACGACGGCTTCGATGCAGACGAACGCGCCGCAATGAAGGAACGGGCCCAGGAGCTCAAGACGGCTACACGGCGCGGATCACGCGGCGCCAATGTTGATGGGGAGAGCGACGTGCTTGCGAAGATCGCCGAGATGCCGGAACCGGACCGCGTCATGGCGGAGCGGATTCATGCCATCATCAAGGCCAGCGCCCCGGAACTCACACCAAAGACCTGGTACGGAATGCCCGGGTATGCCAAGGACGGCAAGGTTGTCTGCTTCTTCCAAAGCTCGCACAAGTACAAGACCCGGTATTCAACCCTCGGCTTTAACGACGTGGCCGGCCTAGACGACGGCACCATGTGGCCAACCGCCTTCGCCCTCACGGAGCTCACGGCCGAGGACGAGACAAGGATCGTCGAGCTCGTGAAGAAGGCGGTCGGCTAGCGGCTCAGCTTGCCCCGGACGGGGACGCCCGAGCTCCCGCAATTTCCTCTTGCCAGTTCGTGCCAACGGTGGGACTCTGCTGGAAGAGCGAAAGGTCCGTGAGTCCCATGGCACAAAGCACGGAAATCGACGGCGTTGCTGTCGATGAATTACAAACAACCTTTCGGGGCGACCTCGTCCGTCCGGCTGACGCTGGTTACGATGAGCACCGCAAGGTGTGGAACGGATCGATTGATCGCCGTCCCGCACTCGTAGCCCGCTGCACCGGCGTCGCAGACGTGCGATCTGCCATCCGGTTCGCCCGCTCGCACAATCTGCTGGCCGCTGTGCGCGGAGGCGGACATAGCTTTCCCGGGCTGTCAGTGTGCGACGACGGAATGCTCATCGATCTCGGGCCCATGAAGGGCATCCGCGTGGACCCCGAGGCTCGGACGGTCCGCGTCCAGGCCGGCGTGCTGCTCGGCGAACTCGATCGCGAGACGCAGGAGTTCGGCCTCGCCGTCCCGTCGGGAATCGTCACGCATACCGGGGTTGCGGGCCTCACGCTGGGCGGCGGCATCGGCTGGGTCATGCGCAAGCACGGACTCACCATCGACCAGCTGCTGTCTGTGGACGTGGTCACCGCGGACGGCGAACTGGTCAGGGCCAGCGAGGATCAGAACGCCGATCTCTTCTGGGGCGTGCGGGGCGGCGGCGGGAACTTCGGCATCGTCACCGACTTCGAGTTCCGGCTGAACCCAGTGGGCCCCTACGTTATGGCTGGTCCGGTCTTCTGGCCGATGGAAGATGCCCCCGAAGTGCTCCGCTTTTACCGGGACTGGATCGCGGACTGTCCCGACGAGCTCATGACTATCGCCGTGCAGCGGAGGGCCCCGGCACTGCCGATCGTCCCGCCAGACCTGGTGGGCAAGCGCGTCCTTGCGGTCACGGCCTGCTTCGCGGGACCGGTCGAGGAGGGCGAACGGGTCCTGCGGCCGCTCAAGGAATTCGGTTCGCCCGTGCTCGATTTTTGCCGGCCCAAGCCATTCCTGGAGCATCAAAGGACGTTTGATCCGTCGTTCCCGCACGGCTGGCATTACTACGTCCGGTCGTGCGACGTCGCGGCCCTCAGCGACGACGTCATCGACGTCATGGCTGAGTACGGCAGCCGCATTACCTCGCCAGTCACCAGCGTCGCCCTGTGGCAGATGGGCGGTGCGGTGGGAAGGATCGACGACGGTGCTACCGCCTTCAACGGCCGCCAGGCCGGGTTCACGTTCAACATCAACGGCAACAGCAAGACCGCCGACGGCTTCGATGCCGAGCGCCAGTGGGCCCGGGACTATTGGTCTGCCCTGGCGCCCCACCACACCAGCGTCTACGTGAACTTCCTCATGGAAGAGGGCGAGGAACGCGTCAGGCATGCATACGGCGCCGCCAAGTACGACCGGCTCAAGGCACTCAAGCAAAAATACGACCCAACGAACTTCTTCAGGCTCAACCAGAACATCAGGCCTGACTGATGACCTTGCTATTGGATCGGAGAACGTCATGCTCAAAACCTTGGATGTGACGAGCCCCGGTCAGATTTTCTGCACTCTGAGGTTCCGGTAGGCGGCCTTCAGCGGTGCCATCTGGCGGAAGCCGATGCGGCCGCCGCCCAGCACTTTGTCCGACGGGTCCCACCATTCAAAGAGCGGCAATCCGTTGATGGCAAAGGCCACACGAGGTCCGTCCTTCACTACTCCCATCCGGTAGAAATCCACCGCATCCTCGGTAGGCGGCAGCGGATCCGCGCCCTGGGCCACCAGTTCAAAGCCGGCGCTTTTCCGGAGGTTGCAGGTACGGAAGGCCCGCTCGGACTCGTATTTGTGCCGGAAGTAGGACACGTGCAGGGCGTCGATATCGCCGGAGTGGTACTGCGGGTAGTAGCCCGTCCGCGCTTCGAGTCCGGCCGAAAACAGGTCTTGGCCGCCGTGGCCTGCGGCTGAGAAGAACAGTATGGCCAGGCCCGGCTCCGCGATGGGCAGGAACTCCCAGCTGATCCGGATGCCGTCAGGGAACTCCTCGGGGCACCAGAGTGTCCAGTGCGCGTGGTCGGCGAACTCTTCATCGTCCAGCGAGCCGGACAGCTCAAGCGCACCGTTGTGGCTTCCCGTGCTCAGCGGCCCTTCCGCCACCCAGCCGGACAGGTCCGCCGGGCCGGCGAGGGGGTTGCTGTAGAGCAGCCCGGTGCTGGCTTGCCGCGCGCCCACCTAGCCCCGCCTCGCCGTCGTGAGCACCGCCGTCGTGAGCACCGCCGTCGGAAGTACCGCCGTCGCGCTGTCCTGGGAGCCCGCCCCGCCCGGGCCGAAGCCGAGCCGCCCAAGCTGGGCGGCAACCTCCGCCGCCACGAGGGACGCACCGCGCTGGGAGAAGTGCGTATTGTCCGCCAGCCCTGCCGGCCAGAACGCGTGCTCGCCCGATCCGAAGTGGCAGAACAGGGACTGCGATTCCGCAACCCCCAGCTCCACATACAGCGCACGCGTCCAGGCGTTTAGGTCGACGGCTGGCAGCTGCAGCTCAAGCGCGAGCTCCCGGACCACGTCAGGGTAATCCTCCAGGCTGTCCTCCAGGACGCTGTCCACGCTGGAGTGTCCAGCCGGCCCGCCCAGGAAGTGCCGGCGCTCCACCGACGTGCAGAGCACCGGCACAGCGCCCAGGTCACGGACCTCCGCCACCATGGTGCGCAGGTTGGCGGCGTAACCCGTCCTGGCCGCGAGGTGGACCTTCTTCTGGTCGTTGTGCCCGAACTGGATCAGGACAAGGTCGCCCTCCGCCGCGGTTTCGAGCAGCTGCCCCCAGAGCCCTTCCTCGCGGAAGGACTCCGTGCTGGCACCGCCCTTGGCGAAGTTGTGCACCGCGGCCCAGGAGTACACGTGGCGGGGCAGGTGCGCTCCCCAGCCACTCATTGGGTACTCGTAAGTGGGGCAGTTTGCCACCGTGGAATCTCCGGCGAGCAGGATTTTCATGCTGTTGCTTTCTGTTGGTTACCAGACACCTCAGGGTGCGGCCAGGGCCGTCAGCCCTTGACCGAGCCGATGAGCATGCCCTTGGCGAAATGTTTTTGCAGGAAGGGGTAGAAGATGAGGATGGGCAGGGTGGCCACCACGATTACGGCGAACTTGATGCTTTGTTCGGGCGGGATGTAGTTGGGGTCCACGTTGCCGGTGCCGAGGAGGTCGGAGGAGGCGGTGACCTGGCGCAGGTACATCTGCAGCGTCCATTTGGAGTTGTCGCTCAGGTAGAGCAGCGGTGACATGAAGTCGTTCCAGATGCCCACGGCGTAGAACAGCGCGAACGTTGCGAGGACCGGTTTGGAGAGCGGCAGCAGGATCCGCCAGAGGATTCCTACTTCGGTGGCGCCGTCCATCTTCGCCGATTCCTCCAGCTCGGCGGGGAGTTCCTGGAAGAAGTTCTTGATGATGATCAGGCTGAACGGGTTGATGGCCGCGGGCAGGATCAGCGCCCAGTAGGAGTTGAGCAGGCCGAGGTCCTTGACGAGCAGGAAGGTGGGGATCATGCCGCCGGAGAAGACCATGGCGAAGACCACCAGGGACATGATGAGCTGGCGGCCGCGGAGGTTCCGTTTGGCCAGCGGGTAGGCCATGGTGACGGTCAGGACCAGCTGCACCACGGTGCCCACAACGGTGACCAGCACCGTGGTGACCAGGGCACGGATGAACGCGGGCGTGGAGAAGATGTATTCGTAGGCGCCCAGACTGAACTGCTCGGGCCAGACGAAGAAGGCCCGCCGGGTGATTTCCGCTTCGGTCGCGAAGGAGCCGGCGAACACGTAGACGAACGGCAGCAGCGTGATGATGCCGATCAGGCTCAGGAAGACGTAGTTGGCGGCGTCGAAGATCCGCCCGCCGGTGGTGTTGTGAATCTTCATTAGAACAGTCCGCTCTGGTTGAATCGCTTGGCCAGGGCGTTGGTGCCGAAGATCAGCACGATGCCCACCAGGGACTTGAACAGACCCACGGCGGTGGAGTAGCTGTAGGCGCCCTGGGTGATGCCCACGAAGTACACGTAGGTGTCAAAGACCTCAGCCACCCCGCGGTTCAAGGCGTTCGTCATGAGGTAGATCTGCTCGAAACCGGTGTTGAGCATCTGCCCGATCGCCAGGATCAGCATCACGATGATGGTGGAGCGGATCCCGGGCAGGGTGATGTGCCAGACCCGGCGGAACCGGCCGGCGCCGTCGATGATCGCGGCCTCGTACTGGTCCTGGTCCACGGTGGCCAGGGCGGCGAGGAAGATGATAGTCCCCCAGCCGGTGTTCTTCCAGATATCCTGCAGCACAATGAGCGGCCGGAACCAGGCCGGGTCGGAGAGGAAGTCGATGTCGGTGCCCAGGACGTTGTTGATGAACAGGAACAGCGGCCCGAAGTCCAGGGCGAAGAGCAGGAAGCTCAGCGACGCCACGATGGTCCAGGACAGGAAGTGCGGGATGTAGACGAGGGTCTGGACGGTTCGTTTGAGGATGGAGAGGCGGACCTCGTTCAGCAGCAGCGCCAGCACAATGGTCAGCGGGAACGCGATGCCCAGGCTCAGGAACGCCAGGATCAGGGTGTTGCCCAGCAGCCGGCCGAAGTCCGGGTTGGCGAAGAAATCCTGGAATTGCTGGAACCCCACCCACGGGCTGGCGTTCACACCCAGGAACGGAACGTAATCCTTGAACGCGATTGACACCCCGTACATCGGGGCGTAGCGGAACACCGCGAAATACAGCACGCCGGGCAGCAACAGCAGGTACAGCCATTTGTAATGCGCGAGATGGATCGAAAACTTGCCGCGCGGGACCTTCGGGGGCTTGGCGGGTTTCTTAGCTTTGCCTTGGCCGGACTCCGTGCCGGCTCCGTCGCCGGCGCCGATGTTCGAGGCCAGTGCGTCTGTCAGTTGCGACATTCAGGCCTCCTTTCTGGTGGTAAGGATCCGCCGCCGGCCGGCCCGCAGGGTGTGCGGACCGGCCGGGCGGCGCCGGAGGTCTGTTACTTGCTGTCCTGCCAGAGCTTGTTGATCTCTTCCTGGACCTTGTCGCCGCCGCTGGTCTTCCACAGTTTGATGGCGTCCTTCAGTCCTTGCTCATCGATTTGGCCGGCCAGGTACTTGATCCGGGCGTCCGCCACGATGTTGTCCAGCTGCGCGCCCTTCGCCACGTAAGTGGGTGACACGAAAGCCGCGGCCGGGTTGTAAACGGCGCTCTTCAGATCCTCGGCCATGACCTCAACGCGCTTGTCGAAGACTTTCTGCTCGTAATCCGACGCCTGCTTGACCGGGTAGAAGTTGTTGCCGGTGACGTTGGTGCCCAGCTGCGCGTAGCTCTTGATGTCCGTGTTGACGACCTTGCCCTCGGGGGTTTCGGGCTTGATGGTGGCTGCCTTGCCGTCCTCGACGGCGAAGTTCACGCCTTCGATGCCGTTGTTGAAAAGCGTGGCTACTTCCTTGCCGTTCATGGTGTTCAGGAACTCCAGCACCGTTTTCAGCTCAGCCTCGGTGCGGACGCTGGTCTTGGGAATGGCCAGGAAGCCTGAGTAACCATCGGTCGGGTGTGCGTTGAGTTCGCCGTCCGGTCCCTTGAGGTTGCCGACGAAACCCACTTTGTTTTCGAAGTCGTTGGGGTTGGCCTGCTTGAAGAGGTTGATGAGGACACTGACGCGGGAGTCGACGTCGACAATGATGCCGCCCTTGCCGTTGAAGAACGGCTCGTTCCACTTAGTGCCGTCGAACGTGGCGAAGTCGGGGTTGATGAGCTTCTCGTCCAACATCTTTTTGACGAAGCGGTTGGCTTCGAGGAACTCCTCGGTCTCGAAGCTCGGGATCAGCTTGCCGTCCTTTTTGGTCCACCGGTTACCGGCGCCGTACCATTCTTCGATGATGTCGTAGGGGCTGTTGGATCCCAGCGCACCCCATTTGGGGATGGTGATGCCCCAGGTGTCATCCTGCCCGTTGCCGTCCGGGTCCTGTTCGGTGAAGGCCTTGGCCACGTTGTAGAGATCCTCCGTGGTTTCCGGAGCTTTCAGGCCCAGCTTGTCCAGCCAGTCCTGGCGGAACATCACGGCCGCACGCATCGGTCCGCGTGCCCGAAAGATGCCGTAGACCTTGCCATTAACGCTGGCGTTGTTCTGCACCTCCGGGAAGGTGGTCTTGAGGTTGGGGTACTCGTCCAACTTGTCCGTGAGGTCCCAGAAGGCGCCGGCCTCAGCGTTCTTGACGAACCCGGGGGATTTGCTCTGGACCACCAGGACGTGCGGGATCTCAGATGAGGCAAGGGTGATGTTCATCTTGTCTTCGTAGGAGGCGTTCGGCGTCCAGGTGATGTTGACGTCCTTGCCGGTGAGTTCCTCCAATTTCTGCTGCACGGCTCCGTCAGGTGTGGGCGGCTGTGCTTCCAGGAACGGAGCCATCACGTTGATCGTTGAGAGGTCCGCCGACGGGGTCTCACCGCCCCCGCATGCAGTCAGAGTCAGTGCCGTGGCGGTCACGACGGCGGCGGCCAGGCTGAGTTTTCTGGTGATCATGTTGTTCCTTTGTCCACTTCTTCGGGGTTGGGTCCGGCAGTTCAGTTCACCGGGGTCGGTTGGTGCAGTTGTGTTGGTGCTGTTCAGTTGGTGATGCGGGTCAGGTCACGGGGGTGCCTGGCCCAGCGGGGCTCCCCCGGCGGGCCGATCAGTTCCAGGCAGAGCATGGCGTTGAGGCCCCACTGGGAGGCCCAGTTGGTGGAGATGTTGGGGTGTTCGACGACGGGACGCCAGGTCTGTGCCTGCTGCAGCGATGCGGCGAACGGGGTTGTCAGCCCGCCCCCGGCGTTCTCCAGCAGGATTTTCCAGGCAGTGGCAGCGAGTTCCTCGTCGCGGTAGCACCAGGCGCCGTAGGCCATCATTCCGGTGGCCATGGACGGCCAACTGAAGTGGGTGTCGTCCAGTGCGCCGCCGGTGAGACGCTGCTTTTCGGCTTCCGGCAGGGCGTAGAACCTGCCGAAGTCGGCGAGCATCCGGCGGAAGCCGCCATGGTCCAGCGCCTCGGCCACCTCCATCCACACCTGCGGGGCGCCGAAGGCGATGATCATGTGGAAGCCGCCCTCTGTCCCGGTGAACATGTGGTGCAGGTCCAGGGCCGAGGCGTCAAGCTCCAGGGTGGGTCCGGAGAGCAGCCCGTGGGGCATGGCCTCAAGCTGGCCGATGCCCTTGGTGATCCGGTCCTTCCACTGGGTGTCGCCGGTGCGTTCCCATTCGCTGAACCAGTTGGACACCAGGGCGGACCAGTCGGGCCCTATCCGGATGTGCGTCCGTTCCGGGGTCCGCTCGTAGAACTCACGCATGGGGTCCATCCGGTCCAGCGCGTGCTCGGCGTCGCGGACCTCGGAGAGAAGCTCGCCGATACGTTCGTCCCCGGTGAGGAAGTAGTAGTAGCGGTGAAGGCCGGCCATGCTGATCCGGACCTCCTTGCAACCGCAGCCCCAGTGGACCACGTTGTGGCGGGACCCCAGCTGGGAGTACTCGCCGAAGTGGTGCCGGTCCACTTCCGCGCTGTGCCAGGTCATGGCCTCGGCGAGGCGGAAGGCGCGTGCGTCGCCGCTGCGCAGGAACGACTGCCAGAGCCACATGTTGGGCGCCAGTTCGTTGTTGGCCCAGGCGAAGCCTCCGAGATCATAACGCCACTGGTGGCGGTACTGGTCGTAGCTGTGCATAAAGTCGCCGTAGTTCCAGTAGCCGTACCAGCCGCGCTGTTCCACTTCCTGGGTGTAGAACTCCACGAGTCCGTCGAGCCGCCGTTCCACGGCCGCGCCGGCGGGCACCGTCGCCGGCAGCCCCCATGTGGTTCCGGCGGCGCGGGAGGAGTAGTACAGCTCCGGTTCGCAGACGGGTAGGGCGGGCTGCTGGCGTTCGCAGGCCAGTTCCCACAGCCAGTCGCTGGACGGTGAAGAGTCCACGAAGTCAAAGGAGATGTGGGACGTGTTGGCCACACCTTCCGGGGTGGAGCGAAGTTCGTCGAAGCCCTCGTAGGCGCTGGGCACGTGGCATTCATCCGTGTAGTGACGCAGGTCCATGGGTTCCACTGACTCGGCCCAGGACCAGGCAGTGAACGCGGCGGAATCCCCGGCCATGCCGTCCACTTCCAGGGCCGCCGGGAATTTCTGCCAGAAGCCGCGCAGGGTGACGGCCACGCCGCCAGTGGCGTCCCCGGCGTACAACAGTCCCTGGCTGCGGTGGCCCTTGCCCATCCGGACGGGCAGCAGCCTGGCTTTGGTCTGCTTCTCCAGCCGGAAGTAGTCCTCGGATTCCTGCGTCAGCCGGAAGTTGGACCAGACAGCATTCTGCCGCCCGACGGCGAACACCGCCGCGGTTTCCGCCGTCTCACTGACGGCCTGGCCGGCGAGCTGGCGGGCGTAGTCAGGGTTGTCGCCGCTGAATGGCCTGCTGTAGAGGGACTGCACGGGTTCGGTGTAGACGGCCGTGTCCCCCGCGATGCTGACGCGGCGGTTCAGCAGGACCCCGTTGAGGCTGCGGTCCAGCCGCAACCCGACGCCCTTGATGATCCGGTCCTTGGCCGCGTCCTGGAACAGCAGTGTCTGCGTAACCTGAACGGTGGCCTGCCCGGCGAAGAACGTGAGGCGGATGATGAACCGGAGCAATTCGGTGCCTCGCGCGGCGACAGACCCCTCAAGCCGGACCACCGTCCGCACGGAGCCTGGCGTCTCGATGTCCGCGGACTCGACGCTGGCCTGGGCATCCGGTGTACTGACCACCAGCCGCAGGGCATCGCCGAGCTGCCGTCCGTCCGGCGCAGTGAACGGGCCGGTGAGCTCGCCAGCCGCCTTCCGGGGGCCGGCACCCGCCGCCTGGCTACCGGTGGCGATGGTCACCGTGAAGGCGCCGGTGTCCACGCGGATGGTGCCGCCGTCGAAGGAGGCCAACGGGCGGGTCGGCAAGGCGTCGGACAGTGCCCGCCCGGATCCCAAGGCTGGTGCCGGCTCCGAGGCGAACGCACCCGCCAGCACCGGCTCCAGGGCAGCAGCCTCACTGGCGGCCGGAACCACGGCGGCATGGGCGGTCCATTTAACACTGCCGTCCGGCCAGTAGGCCAGCGGCCTGGCCTCATGGGCCAACGCTGCGTCTGCCAGCCGAATGCCGGGGACGCCCGCTGCCTCCAATTCCCCCTGCGCCCACGGCCTGCCGAACTGCACAGCCGTGTCCACGCGTGGTGCCTGCTCAAGCCATTTCACAGTGAGTGCTCCTCTTTGATGTCTTCCAGAACCAGATAGTCGTAGGCGCCCAGGGTGTGGACGCCGGCGGGAAGGGTAAGCGCGGGGTGGCTGGTGTGGCTGCCGTTGTGGGCATGGACGGCCTGCTTGCCCAGCAGTTTGCGGGCGGGCCGCAGGAGAGTAAACGCTCCCGGCTCGCCGCCCATGTTGACCAGCCAGTGCTGCAACCGGCCGTTGCGCCAGCGCTGATATCCGGCCACCGTGCCACCCGCGGTGCGGACGCGCGGCAGCACCCCGGCGCACGCGTACTCGACGACGGCAGCCAGCGGCGCGCCGCCGCCGTCGTCCGGTCCGCCGGTTCCCGCGCCGGCCCCTGGATAGGAACCGAGCAGGATCATCCGGCCGGCGCCGATCCGGCGTTCGGTGGCGAATTCAAGGCCCTCGGCGGGACCGACGGTGACCGTGCCGAGCGCCGTGGCCGCACCAGGCGCGTCATTTTCTGGGAGCCTGAAGAACGTGCTCATCCGGGAGAGGTCGACGTCGTGGCCCAGGATGCTGCCCCGGGAACCTGACCCGGTGGCCGGGAACTGGAAGACGGATTCGACGCCGGCGGCGGCCTCCAGCCCGCCGAGGGCGGAGTCGGCATGCCATGTGTGGTGCTCCGTACGGCCTCCGGTGCCGGGCCCGCAGACCCACGTGCCGCCGTCGTGCACCCACTGCAGGATCCGCTCCCGGTCCTGCTCTGGGAGGTGGTGGACGAACGGGGTGAACAGCACGCGGAAGCCGGCGAGGGAGGCCTCCACCGGAAGCAGTGACCGCTGGATTCCGGCCCGGACCAGTCCTGCGTAGATCGCCGAGATCAGTCCGCGGTAGCCAACCCTGTCGCCCGCTTCGGTCTCCAGGAATCCCTTGGCGTGGTCCGAGTAGTGGACGGCGACGGCGGGCTGGGCCGGGCTGCTGTGGTCCAGCAGCGGCTTCACCGCCGGGAGCAGCCTGCCTATTGCGTCGGCGCTGGCGTGGCCGATGGTGGGCTGGCCCCAGGCGCTGACCACCGAACCGTGCGCCTGTTCGCTGCCGCCGCGGTGCTGGCGGAAGTGCCAGAACAGGAATCCGGCGGACCCTGAGGCGTAGTTGGCGAAGGCCTCCGCTTCCGCGAACCCGTGCGGGTGCGGCACGCCGTAGTGCCGCACCGAGCCGCCGTGGCTGGGACTGGTCTCCATCAGGACCGTGCGGCGGGACTTTGCCAGCCGCGGGAAGTAGTCCAGGTTCATCAGGAACGCGGAATGGTTGTTGGCCGAGGGGTAGGTGTCGAAGCTGGAGAAGTCCAGGTGCTCGAAGAGCGCGGCGTTGTCCAGGTCGAAGCCGAAGCCGCTGTTGTGGGTCACGGGAAGACTGCTGTGGACTCGGATGATGCCCGACTGTTCGCGGGCAAACCCGTTGATGCTCTCCTGGCTGAACAGCCTGAAATCGTTGACCAGCGAGGTGTTGTGGAGGAACGGCGTGGGGCCGGGAAGGGGCACCTGCGCAAAGCTTTGATACGTTTCACTCCAGACCGCGGAATGCCACGCCTGGTTGAGCAGATCAACCTCCTGGTAGCGCGCGGCCAGCCAGCCGGTCCAGAGGTCACGGCAAGTTGCGCAGTGGCAGCCGCCCACGTGGGACTTGAACTCGTTGTCCAACTGCCACGCGAGAACCCTCCGGTCATTCCCGACGGCGGCCGCCATGGACTTGGTTATCCGTGCGGCGCGGTCGCGGAAAACGGGATTGTTGGTGCAGATGTGCTGCCGGGAGCCGTGACCCAGGGCAACGCCGTCGGCCGTGTGGTGCAGGCGTTCCGGGTGGCCGTGGGTGAGCCAGACCGGCGGGGTGGCCGTGGGTGTGCAGACTATGGCGCTGAGCCCGCTGGCGCCGAGCACCTCGAGGGCGCGGTCCAGGACGTCCAGGCAAATCTCCCCATCCTCGGGTTCCAGGGCGGACCACATGAACTCTCCCAGCCTGGCCGTGTTCATGCCGAGCCGGCGCATGTGGGCAGCGTCGGCGGCGAAGGTAGCCACGTCCAGGACCTCGGGATAGACGGCCGCGCCATACAGGAGCCGGCCGTCAAAAAGGTCACCCAACAGGTGCCCCCTGCTGGCTGGGCAGGGCGACGGCGGGGTGCGCGTCGCCGTCGGCAGCCTCCTGCAGCGCGGCCAAGGCGGCGACGGACTCGTCATTGGCGGCAAAGAACCGGTCGCACAGCCAGCCGGTCACGTACAGCCAGGCGCCGATGCTGAAGAAGGGGATAAGTCCAGGCAGGGCGCGGCTCGCGTAGACGGCTGCGGCTGTGATGAACAGCAGGATGACGGTGCCCGCCAGGTGACGGACAGCAAAACGGGAGCAGATCATCAGGTACTGGCCCAGCGGCAGTTCGTAGCGGGCGTACATCGGGAAGAGGTAGCAGACCACCCCGGCGAGGAAGATGGCGGCAACAAACGTGCCGGCTGCGACCAGCTGGGACATCAGGCCCCGGGCGCCGGACGAGTAGTTCCAGTTCATCGCCAGGGCCACTGCCACCGCCATGACGGGCAACGCCAGAGCGTTGGCACCGACGAAGTTCGCGAAGTATTCACGGGTGAACGACTTGAGCAGCGGGGCGGCTTCTCCCCGCACCCGGCGCCGGACCAGGATCTGCGCCGCGGCCGTTGCAGGACCTGCACCCAGGACACCCAGGCCCAGCAGGGTGAAAAGGATCCACAGCACGTTGAGGCAGGCAATCCAGAGCAGGGTGTCAAAGAACGAGTAGGCGCGTGCACTGAAACTTCCAGCCAGCATGGCAAAGCTCCTTCGGTTCTCCATCGTTGCAGAAACGCGTCCATAAGTGGCGGGCGTCACCTGAGTAATCGGTTTCTCGAAATCTAGACCCCTCATGGCGGGTGGGTCAAGCTAATTTTTGAATCGTTACATTACTGGACTCGGCAGCCCGCCATAGTCCACACTGGACCTTGGAAAGCGCTTGCCGGATGATGTATCAGCGAGCGCCAAGGGCGAGCCAGCCCCGTATCCGCCTGCCAGCGCCGGTATCGCGGGAACGCCGCATCGTCCGCCCCGGCTCCGTCACGACGGCCGCCGGGGCCAAGATTTTGTGCCTGCGGGCAGAAACGGAGATCCATTGGGAATGCCAGCCGGCACCGCCGCCGAGTCACAGTCCCGGTCTGCAGATCCTGTCCAGACCGGCGATCTTGAGGCCCAGGATCCTGTCCGGACCGAATGTCCTAACCCGGCCCCGGCACCCGCGCCGGAGCAAGTCCGCCCGGCCCGCGTGGCGCTGGTAGGCATCCACGGCTTCGGCACGCACCACCTGGGCAACCTTCAACGGCTTCAGGAGTCCGGCGTCGTCGAACTCGTAGCGGTAGCCGATCCCCATCCGCCGGAACCGGGGTCCGTGCCGGCCACGGCCGCCGTGTTCCCGGGGCTGACCGAACTCCTGGCGGGCACCCCGGACCTGGACGTGATCATCGTGGCCACTCCCATCCAGACCCACGCCCCGCTGGGCCTCGCCGCCATGGCCACAACAGCGGATCTCTATCTGGAGAAGCCCCCGGTCGCGTCGCTGGCCGATTTCAACACGCTGTGCGACGCCGCCCAGGCATCCGGCCGGAGCGTGCAGATCGGCTTCCAAAGCCTGGGGTCACACGCGCTGCGGGCCATCGAGGAACTCGTCGCCAACGGCACCATCGGCACCCTCGAAGGCTTCTCGGCAACCGGCCGTTGGGTCCGCAACAGGGCCTACTACAAGCGCTCCCGCTGGGCCGGGAAGCGGAGCATTGACGGCGTCGACGTGGTTGACGGGGTCGCCACCAATCCCCTGGCCCACGCCGTGGCCACCGCATTGCGCATCGCCGGCGCCCGCACCATCGAAGATGTCGCCTCGGTGGAAACCGATCTCTACCGGGCCAATGACATCGAATCCGACGACACCTCCGTCATCCGGATCCGCACCGCCAAGGGACTTCCCGTCACCTGCGCACTCACCATCTGCGCCACCGAATCCGCGGAACCCTATGTCACACTGCAGGGCTCGCGGGGCCAGGCCGTGTTCCACTACACCGAAGACCGCCTCACCGTGACCACCCCTGCCGGGCAGACCGAGGAGGTCTTCGGCCGCGACGACCTCACGGAGAACCTGCTGGCCCACCGCTGCGAAGGCAGGGAACTCATCAGTCCGCTCCTGGACAGCGGAGCCTTCATGCTGGTGCTCGAAGCCATCCGGACCGCATCGCTGCCGGCCCTGATCGACGGCGCCTACGTCCATTGGGAAGGTGACGGCGACGCCGCGCACGCCGTCGTCGTCGGGATCGAGGAAGCCCTGGAGCGTGCCACGCAAGAGCATGCGACTTTCAGCGAGCTTGGACTGCCCTGGGCCCTCGCAGCACGCGGAACTGCTTCCTGATGGGCGTCTCCCCCACCCAGGAAGCAACCCCCACACTGACCCGCCAAGGCGAGTTGCGGGCTGGCGGCCTGCTGACCGACAGCCTCTCCCCCTGCCTCACCGCCTCGCTGCGCCCGGTGTTCGGGTGGACACTGAGCCAGCCGGACGACGCCAGCCGCGCCGCGGCCCGGCAGACGGGCTACGAAATCGCCGTCGAGGATTCGGCCGGGGCGGAGGTCTGGCACTCCGGACCCATGCCCTCCTTCCGCCAAGCAGGGATTCCCTACGGCGGGCCGGACCTGGCCGAGGACTCGGACTACAGCTGGCGGGTCCGGGTGAGTGACGCCGGAGGCTACGCCAGCCCCTGGTCCGAAGCCGCGTCGTTTAGCACTGGACTTTCGGACAGCGGATGGGGTGCCGACTGGATCCACCGGGCCCCGGGCGGCCGGGCTCCGCTGGACGTCCTCGAAGGCGCCCTTCGCGTCGCTGGCTCCCCTTTCCTGCCCATTCCCTGCCCTCCCGTCCGCTGTTTCTTGCTGGAGGCACGCCTCCGGCCGGTGATGGGATGGGCCGGGCTGCTCCTCCGCAGCAGCGGCTCGGGCACTGGATTGCTGCTGGAACTGAACACGGCGGGCAATGTGGTGCTCCGCCGCGCCCCGGAATGGGACATCCCGGCCCCTGCCACTCCGGACACCGACGTGCTGGCCAGCGCCCAGCTGGAACGCAACGCCGCTGCCAGCCAGGAACGACTGCCCGGCAAGGACCTAGTCCCCGGCACCTGGCAGGATCTCACGGTTTCCGACGACGGCACCACCATCACCGTGACCCTCGACGGCGTTGAACTGCTTACCGTCAACGAGCCGCTCCCCGCGGGGTTCGAGGGCCGGCTCGCCCTGCATCAGGGTCCCCGCAGCCAGGCCGAGTACGCCTCGCTGCGGATTACTGACGGCGCCCGTAGCGGTTCAGCTGCCGGTGCTTCCGTCGACACTGTTTCTGCTGACGCCACTCCCGGGGGCGCGGTACTCCTGGACCACCGATTCAGCGCCGGCCCGGAAGAGGCCCGTGCGTTCCTGGGGCACTGGGCAGGCACCACGGCGCACCGGCAGCCCGACGAATGGACACTTTTCCGCAGCACCGTCCTGATCACGGGAATTGTTGCCCGGGCACGCCTCTTTGTGGCTGCGAGCCATCACGCGCAGGTGGCGTTGGACGGAAACGCCTGCCTCAGCACAACCTCCTTCGGCTACCCCGGCGAGGGATATTACGACGCCGCCGACGTCACCGCGCTGCTCGCGGCCCACACCCCCGGAGTGCCGAAACAGTCGGGTCAGCAAGTCCAGCCAGCGCTGCCCGGCCAGCGGGCCCAGCAGCAGCCCGTCGAGATTCCCCTGACCGCCCTACTGCACTGGTACGGCCCCGGTCAGGGCAGGGCTGCCAGCGTACCGGCCCTGCTGGTCCGCCTCAGCGTGGACTACACGGACGGGCGCCGCGAGGTCTTCGGCTCCGGTTCGAACTGGACCGCTGCCGAGGCGCCGTACCGGCAAGCGGGCTACCGGAACGATGAGGGCGACCCTGTAGAGCACCTGGACGGGCAGGCAGCGGCCGCCCTGGATGCAAGCCAGGACATGCCACCGGCCCTGACCTACGGTCCCCATCCCGTCCCGGAGTTCCCTGCCCTGCACCCCCGCCGCACCTCCTTGTCCGAGGAGTTTGTTGCCCCGGAGTCTTTCCTAACCGCAGCCGACGGAACGCTGGTGGCGGATTTCGGCCGGGTCATCCCGGCACGTCCGGAGGTGGACTTCCGTACCGGCGTGGCCGGGCGGACCCTGATGATCCGGGCGGGCTACGTCCTGAACGCGGACGGCCGCGTGGACACCGGCAAAACGGCCAGCCAGAACACCGATATGTCCTTCCCCTACACCCAGGCCCAGGGCCCGCAGCGGTTCCGCGCCACCGTGCACCTGGGCTTCCGGTACCTGGAACTCCCCGGGACGGAGGCATCGGACGTGACCCGGGTGGGCGCCGTCGTGATCCACGGCCGGCACCCGCACGAAGGGAGCTTCAGCAGCTCCAACCCCACGCTGGACGCGGTGTTCCGGTTGCTGCGCGATTCCGCTCTGCACGGGGTCCAGGAACAGTTCGTCGACACCCCCACCCGGGAAAAAGGCCAGTTCCTCGCCGACGCCGTCAACATCTCCTACGCCACCATGGCCCTGTTCGGCGAGCACGCCTACACCGCGCAGGCGCTGCGTGAGTTCGGCTGGTCGGCCGGCCGCTACTGGACCGACGGCGCGGACCTGGGCCGCTACAACGCTGTTTACCCCAACGGCGACGGGAAACGGGACATCCCCGACTTTTCGCTCATGATGCCGGAATGGGCCGAGGAATACCACCTGCGGACCGGAGACCTCGCCCTAGTGACGGAACTGCTCCCGCGCCTCCGTGCCACTGCCGACTATGCACTGCGGTACCTCGCCACGGAAGGCCCGACGGCGGGACTGGTCGCCGAACTCGGCGGCGGCTCCGGCCCGTACCTGCACGGCATCGTGGACTGGCCCGTCCCCGGCCGGTTCGGCTACGACATGGACTGCGCCGCCAAAACCACCGTCAACGCGCAGGCGTACTCGGCCCTGATCTCCACCGCACGGCTCTGCAGCCTCGCCGGCCAGGAGGACGCGGCTGTCCGGTACGCCGGCCGTGCCGGGGCACTCGCGGAAAGCATCCGCACGCGCCTGCGCGTGGGCGGCGTGATGGTGGACGGCCTGCACGCCGACGGCACACCCAGCACCCACGCGTCCCAGCACGCCACGTCATTCCCGTTGTCCCTGGGCATCACAGACTCGGACTACGCAACGGCCGACGCCGAGCGGATCGCCGGGCAAGGCATGCGGCAGGGACCCATGACCGTGCACCGGCTGGTACGGGCGCTTCTGTCCGAGGGGCGGACAGAAGCCGTGCTTGATCTGCTCACATCGCCAGACCAGCCCGGCTGGGCCCGGCTCCTCGAGTCCGGCGCCAGCTTCACCTGGGAAGCCTGGGAGCTGGTGGACGGCACGGACTACAGCCAGTCCCACGCCTGGTCCGCGTCAGTGGTGAAGGAAATCCTGGAGTTCCTGCTCGGCGTCCGGGTAAGCGTCCCCGGAGGCACCGAAGTGATTATCGAGCCGCCTGTGTGCAGCCTGGAGCACGCCAAGGGAAATGTGCCGCTGCCCAACGGCGCCGTCGACGTCGCTTGGCGGCGGACTGCCACTGGAATACAGCTGGAGTGCACGATTCCCGCGGGCGTCACCGCCACCGTCAGGCTCCCCTCCGGCGGCACTTACGGAATCCAAGGGCCGACGGCGGGACCCGCCGTCGTGCATTCCGGTTCTGGCGGTGCCGCAAACAGTGGCGAGCGCGGCGGCGCCGGGACCATCAATGGCAAGACTTCGCGTGATTTCCGCATCCACACCGGCTCCTGGACCTTCACGCCATCCAACGAGCCCTAAAGGCGACGGACGCGCCCCACTCAAACCCCCAAGTAAGTAGCGCTTACTGTCGCTATGAGGCGTCAAAACGACAGTTAGCGCTACCTAGTTGGGGTGGGGGCAGCAAAGGAAACGACGCCGGATGCGGTTCGTATCCGGCGTCGTCCTCGTCTGGGTGACCCGAGCCTGGGGTGTCCCGCCCGTTTAGCTGAGGGAAATCTTGATTTCCTCGATCGACTTCTTCGCCGCTTCCTGCGGGGAAATCCTGCTGAAGTGCACCTCAGTGGCGTACCGGGTCAGGACTTCGGAAACCGCACTTGATCCGGCCGGAGGCACGGCCGGGGCCTCGCCTACTTCGTCGGCAATGTCATCGATGAATTTTGCCGTCAGCGCGTCGGTGGGCGACAGCTTCAGTGCCACGGCCTTGCGCACGTCCGAATTGCCCGGGATGCCGCGGTCTGCCAGCCCGATCTCGCCGGCTTCAACACTGTTGGCCAGGAAGTCGATGAACTTTTGGGTCTCCGCGGGATACTTGGTCCGGGAACTGGCCGACCAGAACTGCGAAGCCTTGTAGAACTGCTCGGCTTTCATGGCGTCGCCCTCGACACTCGGCGGACGGTGGATTTCCAGGGCCTGCCCTGAGGCTGTGCTCAGGGCAGCCAGCTGGTTGGACCACACCCACCCCATGGCAAAACGGTTCGTTGCCAGGCCCTGCTGGTCCAACGGTGCGCTGGCCTCTTCAGTCAGAACGGACGCACGCGGAACGGCTTTGGCGTCCCGCAGACCGGCTTGCATCTCGAAGTATTCGGTGGCATCGGCCTCGTCAAAGCCCAGGCCGCCGTCGTTGGTGAACAGGGACTTCCCGTGCTGCCGCATCCAGAGGTTGAAGGAGGCATCCCCGACGACGCCGCCGGAACCGTAGACGCCTTCCTTGCTCTTGCTGGTGATGTCGGCTGCCGTCTCCTTGTAGTCATCCCAGGTCCAGCTCGAATCATCAGGCAGTGACACCCCACTGGCGGACAGCAGCGCCGGATTGGCCAGGACCACCAGTGCGTTCATACCCGCCGTGACGGCGAACTGCCCCCCGTCCGTCTTGCCGGCATCCGCGGCGGCCTTATCGAACTTGGACAGATCCACGTCCTTGAGTTCCAGCAGGGCCCCGCGTTCAGCGTATTCGCCAAGGTACTGGGCATCCATCTGGATGATGTCCGGGGCGTCCTGCGAGGCAACCTGGGTGGCCAGCTTGTCCCAGTAGCCGGACCAGTCGCCGTATTCTCCCTTAATCTTGACGTTGGGGTTTTCCGCTTCGAAGGCAGCAATCAGCTTCTCAGTCATCTTGTGCCGCACATCGGAGCCCCACCAGCTGAAACGCAAGGTCACCGTTCCGTCGGAGGCAGCCGGCGTGCTAGCGCCGCACCCGGTGAGGGCCAGGGCCAGCACGGCTATAACAGCCGCGGCTTTGGGAATTCTGGATTTTCGGGCGCGTAAAAGCATTCGTTGTCCTTTGGTCTGGCAGTCGATAACGTCTCAGAAACCGCTTTCTCACAGAGTAGATGTGAGCCCCACCACGCGTCAAGAACGCACACAAACTTACTTTTCCTCACAGTGGCCGTGTGTTCCGCACACTCCGCGAATTCAGCCACAACAAAACTCCGACGACGGCCGCGGACAGCATGGCCAGCGCACCGGTGACCACCAGGCCTGTCCGCACGCCAAACTCCTCCGTCAGCCAGCCCGCCAGCAGGCCACCCAAAGCATGCCCGCCCAGCAGCAATGGCAGGTAAAGCGCCATCACCCTCCCCCGGACTTCGGGCCCCGCCTCCACCTGCACAGCTGTCGCGGCGCTCGTCAGGAACACCAGGGTCATCAGGCCCACCACGGCAAGCATCACGGTGAAAGCGACCAGGCTGGGCATCAGCGCGGCAACCAGCTGCGAAAGCCCAAAGAGTCCGGCTGCGGCCACGATTCCCTTGCGGCCCATGCCCCTCAGTCGCGCGGCGAGCAGCGCACCCGCCAGGGCGCCGACGGCACCCACGGTGTTGAACAGGCCGAACCCCGCCGCACCGTTGTGCCACACGCGCTCGGCGAACGCGGTCAGCACCACCGGACCGTTCATTCCAAAGGCCCCCAGCAGGCCGGCCAGGACAATGAGCAGCAGCAGCGATGGCCGTTCCCGGACGTACCGGAAGCCGGCCAGAAGCTGGCCGCGTCCCCGGGTTGCAGGGGCTGTGAGGTGCAGGAGCGCCGGCCGGACGGCGGCGATCATGACCAGCACGAGCACGGAAAGCAGGGCGTTCGCGGCGAAGGCGGCGGAGGATCCCGCGTGGGCGATCACCACCCCACCAAGGGCTGGTCCCACCATGGCGCCAAACTGGCCGATCGCGTTGTTGACTCCGATGGCGGGCCTCAGCCCGGCGTCGCCCACCACTTCGTTGATGAAAACCTGGCGCGCCGGACCGTCGACGGCGGACGTCACTCCCAGCGCAATGCAGCTTCCGTACACCGCCCACACGGTGATATTTCCACTGGCGTCCCACGCGGCCAGTCCCAGGGCCAGCAGTGCGATCACGGACTGGCACACCATCATGACGCTGCGCTTGGGAAACATGTCTACCAGCAGGCCGCTGAGCGGACCGATGACAAGCATCGGCAGGAACTGCAGCGCCACGGCGATCCCGACGGCGGCCGGGCTCCCCGTCAGTTGCAGCACCAGCCAGTCCTGGGCGAGCCTCTGCATCCACACGCCCATGCTTCCGGCGAAGGTCATGCCCATATACAGGCGGTAGTTGTGCTGCGTCAGCGGCTGGTACCAGCGGACCCGACTTTGGGACGTGTGAAGGGATTCTGCGGACTTTGGGCTGTCGGAAGACACGTCTGGCTCAACTCGGTAGTAAAGGTCAAATGCAGAGACTTGCTAGGCGCGGCCGGACCGTATCTTGACGGCGGCGGAGGCCAGGATCAGCATGCCGGGCACCACCACAAACAGGGCCACGAGCATCCAGACAAACACCACGGACGCGAACAGCGCCGCGGCAAGGAGGAGCGAGCCTGTCCAGTCGCGCAGCGAGAGGGCTTTGGCGGTGCCAAGGGCCGCGGACCAGGTTCCCGGCGCGGAGGATTCCTCGCCGGCAGCGTTGCGCCAGGCAGCGGCGGTACGCAGGAGCAGGACGGCTCCGGCCGCCGCCAGGATCAGCGTGGCCGGCAGGACAACCGCACTGCCCGGCAGCTGACCCACCGTTGCGAGCAACAGGTTAAGGGCAATCACGACGGCGGCTCCCGCCGTCGTGATTCCCAGTTTCCAGCTGCCCGGGAGGGCGGAGCGGAAGGTGCTCCAGAGGGCACGGAGCGAATCGTCCCGCCCGGAGAGGTGGCGTTCCAGGTGGGCGATACCGGCCGCGTAGGCGGCGGGGATGGTGACAAGCGGGATGGACAGCACCAGCACCAGCAGCCCGGCCAGGAGGGTCTCGGAAAACAGTGCGAAGCGGTTTACCGGGATCGGTTCGTTGCGGCCAGATGCCGGCGTGGCGCTGTCCATGATGCTGATTCCTGTCGCCGTCAGCCCTTCAGGCCCTGGGTGGAGACGCCCTCAACAATGTAGCGCTGGAACACCAGGAAGAACACCAGCACCGGCAGCAGGGCCAGGACGGACATGGCGATCATGGCGCCGTAGTCCGAGCTCTGGGTCTGGTCCACGAACAGGCGCAGGGCCAGCGGCAGCGGGTACTTTTCGGGCGTGTTCAGGTACAGCAGCGGGCCCAGGAAGTCGTTCCAGCTCCAGATAAAGGAGAAGATCGACGTCGAGATGAGCGCCGGTTTCATCAGCGGCAGCATGATGGAGCAGAAGATCCGCACGTGGCCTGCGCCGTCGATACGTGCCGCCTCGTCCAGTTCGGCCGGAAGGTTGCGCATGAACTGGACCATCAGGAACACGAAGAATGCATCCGCCGCCAGGAACTTGCCGATCAGCAGGGGAACGTACGTGTCCACCAGGCCCAGCTGCTGGAACACAATGTACTGCGGGATGATCACCACGTGGAACGGCAGGAGCAGGGTGGCGATCATCATGCCGAAGAGCACGCTCCGGCCCGGGAACTTGATCCGGGCGAAGGCATAGGCCGAGACGCTGGCCGAGAGGATGGTGCCCACTACGGCGCCGACTGCCAGGACCAGGGAGTTGGTGAAGAACTGCAGGGTGGACACCCCGCCGATCCCGTCCATGGCCGTGACGAAGTTGTCGAAGCTGAAGTTGTTCGACCACAGCGACGTGTTGGCGCCGCCGATTTCGGCATTGGGCTTGAAGGCCGAGGCCACCATCCACAGTGCCGGGTAGAGAACCACCGCTGTCAGGCCGAGCGCCACCATGTGGAAAACGAGGCTCTTGACCCTCTTGGCCGTCACGGACTCCGACTTCGGGTTGTAGTCCTGAGCCTGGAGCATCGGCGCAGACTGCTTGGGGGTTGCCATAGTTGTCATTTCGAATCACCGCTGTAGTGGACCCAGGACTTGGAGGTTTTGAAGAAGATCAGGGTAATGATGCCCACCACGATCACCAGAAGCCAGGCCATCGCCGAGGCGTAGCCCATCCGGAAGTCGCTGAAACCCCGCAGGTAAAGGTAGAGGGTGTAGAAGAGGGTGGAGCCGGCCGGGCCGCCTTCACCGTTGGAGATGATGTAGGCCGAGGCGAAGATCTGGAACGCGTGGATGGTTTCCATCAGCAGGTTGAAGAAGATCACCGGGGAGAGCATGGGCCAGGTGATGTTGACGAACCTCCGCACCGGGCCGGCACCGTCCATCGACGCTGCCTCGTAAAGATCCGCCGGGATCTGCTTGAGGCCGGCGAGGAAGATCACCATCGGGGCACCGAACTGCCACACGGTCAGCAGGATGAACATCGACATGGTCATGGACGGGTTGCCCACCCAGCCGCCCAGGTTGATCCCGAAGAACGACAGGCCCTGGTCCACCGGACCGGAATCGCCGAACATCGCCTTCCACACGATCGCGATGGACACGGACGCGCCGATCAGGGACGGGGCGTAGAACGCGGACCGGTAGAACCCCTGCCCCTTGCGCGCACTGTTCAGCAGCATCGCCACGGCCAGTGCGGCGGCGAGCTTGAGCGGGGTACCGAAGACCACATAGCCCACGGTCACGCCCACCGACTGCAGGAACCGCTCGTCCTGGAACATGGTGGTGTAGTTGTCCAGGCCGATCCACTTGGGCGGATCGAAGAGGTTGTAGTTGGTGAAGGACAGGTACAGCGAGGAGATCATCGGGCCCACGGTCAGGGCGATGAACCCCAGCAGCCAGGGCAACAGGAAGGTGTAGCCGGCGCGGGCGTCCGCCCCGCTCCGCTTTGATTTGCGCGGAGCGGGAGCGGACGGCGACGTCGAACGCCTGCTCAGGGTTGGGCTTTGAGTCACGAATTCATTCCGTCAGTTGTGAAGGCCTGGGATCAGGCGTTCTGCTTGATGAGGTCTTCGGCTTCCTTGAACCACGCGTCAGCCGCGCCGTCAATGGTGAGCTTGCCGTAGTTCAGGTCAGAGCTGATGCGCTTGAAGGAGGCTTCCAGCGTGCCGAAACCGACGATGGGCGGTTCCGGAGCGTCCTTGAGGTACTTTTCGATGGACTTCTCGTAATCAACTACCAGCTTGTCGGTGCCTTCGAAGGTGGTGCCGTCGCGCTGGGTCTTGGAGGCCGGAACGCCGCGGGAGGTCTTGAAGATCTGGCCCACCTCGGGATCGTTGACCATAAAGTCGATGAACCGGGCGGCGGCATCCTTGTATTTGGTCTTGGCGCTGGCCACCATCAGCATGGACGGCTTGAGGAACAGGCCCAGGTTATCCTTGTCATCGGAGGGAACCGGAACGAGCTTGAGCTCCTTGGCGCCGCTGTCTCCAAGGTAGGCGGCCATGAAGTTGTCCCAGGTGACCTCTGTGACTGAGACGTTTGAGCCGAACGGCGACTTGGGGGCGAGCTGGGTGACGCGTTCTTCGGAAACGATGGCAGGGGTGCCGCGGAGAGCCGCTGTCTGGTTCCACCACTTCTTGAGGTGGTCCTTGGTGAAGCCGAGCTTGCCGTCCTCGGTGAAGGCTTCGGTGTTGTTCTGGCGCAGCCAGATGTTGAACATCCACCAGACGCCGGTGTAGTCCGTGCCGCCGAAGAGAGCGCCGTTGCCCTTGGCTCCGACCTCCGTCAGGAAGTCGTTGTATTCCTTGTAGGTCCAGGTGCCGTCCGGCTCTGCGATGCCAAGTGAGGCGAGCTTTGCGGGGTCGTAGTAAACGGCGAAGGCGTTGGTGCTGGTGGGGATGCCGTAGGTCTTGCCCCGGATCTGGCCGGACGGCAGGAGGGACTTGTCGAAGGCGTCCGTGTTGATCTTGACCGTGCCCAGGTCCAGGAGCTGGTTACGCTGGCCGTAATCCCGCATGTAGGACAGGTCCCACTGCATCACGTCGGGGAGGCCGCCGCCAGCAGCTTCCGTGGCCCGCTTCTGCCAGTAGCCGGCGAAGTCCGTGAAGTTGCCGTTGACCTTGATGTCCTTGTTCTTCGCTTCGAACAGCGCGATGGCCTTGCGGGTCCGCTCTGCGCGGTCATCGTTGCCCCACCAGGTGTAGTTGATGGTGACGGGATTCTCCGCCGAACCCGTCTGGCTGGGGGCCGGTGAGCCACACGCAGCCAGTGCTGCAGCGGATGCCGTGCCGATGGCTACGGTGGTGAGGAAATTCCTTCTGTTGATCATAAGAGCCTCCTTGCTCGAGTTGTGCAGGCCCGTGGCTTCTGTGTTTACAACGTGAGTTGTGAGCTGGCTTACACGCTTTCTGAAACGATACAATACCGGCATTCCGAAATTTGGGCAAGCGTTTTCCCAAACCTCGGGATTCAGGTACGTTTAGTCCATTCCCGTAGACGAAGGAGTCCCATGAGCATGCAGCGTAATTCCGGTCCGGCCAGCGTCTGGAGCAACGTGGAAGGGATCGCCTACGGCGGCGATTACAACCCTGAACAGTGGCCCGTGGACGTCCGGCTGGAAGACCTGGAGCTCATGAAGGAAGCCGGCGTCAGTTTCCTGAGCGTGGGCATTTTCTCGTGGGCCCTGCTTGAACCGGCTGAGGGCGAATACAACTTCGGCTGGCTGGATGACGTGCTGGATAATCTCGCCGCCAACGGGATCAAGGTTGCCCTGGCGACTGCCACCGCTGCTCCCCCGGCCTGGCTGGTCCGCAAACACCCGGAAATCCTGCCGGTCACGGCTGATGGAACGGTGCTGGGACCGGGCTCCCGGCGGCACTACACACCGTCGTCGGCCGTGTACCGCCGGTATGCCACCGGCATCACGCGGGTGATCGCCGAGCGGTACAAGGACCACCCCGCGCTGGCCTTGTGGCACGTGGACAACGAGCTCGGCTGCCACGTCTCCGAGTTCCATGGCGCGGAGGACGCCGCTGCCTTCCGCACCTGGCTGGAGCGCCGGTACGGCAGCATCGAGGCGCTCAATGCGGCCTGGGGCGCGGCGTTCTGGTCCCAGAACTACGGTTCCTTCGAGGAGATCCTGCCGCCCGGCGTCGCGCCTTCCACGCTGAATCCGGGCCAGCAGCTGGACTTCCAGCGGTTCAATTCGTGGGCGCTGATGGACTACTACCGCGAGCTCGTGGCGGTCCTGCGGGAGGTCACCCCTGGGGTCCCCTGCACCACCAACCTGATGGCGTCCAGCGCCACCAAAGCCATGGACTACTTCGAGTGGGCCAAGGACCTGGACGTCATCGCCAACGACCACTACCTGGTTGCCGCCGATCCCGAGCGTCAGATCGAACTCGCGTTCAGCGCTGATCTGACCCGGGGAATTGCGGGCGGGCACCCGTGGATCCTGATGGAACATTCGACGTCGGCCGTCAACTGGCAGCCGCGCAACCAGCCCAAGATGCCCGGCGAAATGCTGCGCAACTCACTGGCCCATGTGGCCCGCGGGGCGGACGCGGTGATGTTCTTCCAGTGGCGGCAGAGCTTTGCCGGGTCCGAGAAATTCCACTCCGCGATGGTCCCGCACGGTGGCCGTGACACGCGCGTGTGGCGCGAGGTGGTGGAGCTCGGGTCTGTGCTGAAACAGCTAGCGCCGGTGCGCGGCTCGAGGGTGGAATCCCGCGTGGCGATCGTGTTCGACTACGAAGCCTGGTGGGCCAGCGAAATCGACTCCAAACCGAGCCAGGACGTGAAGTATCTCGACGTGTTGCGGGCTTTCCACCGGTCGCTGTTCCTGCGCGGGATCGCAGTGGATTTGGTCCATTCTTCTTCGCCTCTAGAGGGCTACGACCTGGTCCTGGTGTGCACGCTCTATTCGGTGACAGACGCAGCCGCTGCCAACATCACCGCTGCCGCGCGGGCCGGAGCCACGGTGCTGGTGACGTATTTCAGCGGGATTGTGGACGAGCAGGACCACGTCCGGCTGGGCGGCTATCCCGGCGCTTTCTGGGAGCTGCTGGGGATCCGGGTGGAGGAGTTCCATCCGGTGCTTGCCGGCGGGCAGTTGAAGTTGAGCGACGGCGGGGTCTCGTCCGTGTGGAGTGAGCACGTGCACCTCGCGGGGGCCGAAGCGGTGCAGACCTTCACCGAGTATCCGTTGGATGGCGTGCCGTCGCTGACGCGGCACGCGGTTCGTGCTGGTGATGGTGCGCGCGCCGGTGCGGCCTGGTATCTCGCCACATTCCCGGACCGCGACGGTATCGAGGCGGTCGTGGACCGGCTGCTGGCCGAATCGGGAGTGGCCCCTGTTGCCAGGGCCGATCGCGGCGTGGAGCTCGTGCGCCGCCGTTCCGACGACGGCGGCAGCTTCCTGTTCGCGATCAACCACTCACGCTCGGCCGCCGCGGTGGAGACGGCCGGCATTGACCTGCTGACCGGCGCGCCGTTCACCGGGACTGTTGAGGCCGGCGGGGTTGCCGTGATCGCGGAGGACTGACGCTCTGCTGGTGGTCCCGGCTTCCGGCTTTGCCCACGGCCGGGACCGCCTCGGTTGAATGTCGTACCCCCTTGGCAGAGTATTCCCATGAAAGCTCTCGGGGATCGGCTTGCGGACGACGGCGGTAGCACCGCCGTGCTGACGCTCGCCTGTTCGGCTGTTGGGGGCGCTTCCAACCCTGGCCAAGGTGACGGCGGCAATAATGTCGTACCCCCACGGCAGAGTATTCCTATGGAAGCTTTCGGGGATCGGCTTGCTCGGAACGGCGGCGGCACCGCCGTGCTGACGGCCGACGCCGGGCTGGCTTCGGTGATCGTCTCGGTGAACGCCGCCGCCGCGTCTGCTCCCGGGACCCTGGCGATGGCCGGCTACGTCGAGGCCGCCGATTTCGCCGGATTGGTTGAGGAGCTCTCCCGGACCGTGGACTACCTCCAGATCCTCGCCGCGGGCGCCGTGGACCGCACCCGCACCAAGGCCATCACCGCCGCGGCAGCCACCCGGACCACCCGGGACTGGGTCACCGGGTGGGACAACGGCGTCGAAACCCTGAACGAAACCGACGCCGCCTGGCCCGCCGGGACCACCGCCGGAAACCCCGGACCGCCACCGGGAGCACCCGGGCCGTTCCGGGGTCACCGGCCGATGACGGCTGCAAAAACACCGCCGAATTCCTGCGCCTCCGGCTCCGGATCGGGCGCAGCGAAGCCCAGCGCCGCATCCACCTCGCCCACACCATCCTGCCCGCCACCACCCTCACCGGAGACCCCGTCCCACCAATGAGGGAACACCTCGCCGCAGCCCTCACCCCCGCCTCCACTACCGGCAGCCCGGCAGAGACCAGCGCCGACGACGACGCCGTAACTGAGCTGCTGCGGGGATTTCGGACAGCGGAATTAGTGAATTCTTCTACGCTGCCAAGGCTGGCTGTTGATAACCATAGTGGACTTCGTTAGGCCGACGGTAACCGAGTGCGGAGTGACGGCGCCGGCTGTTGTAAAACCCCTCGATGTAGCGGATGACGTCGCTCCGGGCTTGTGATTTAGTCGCGTAAACGGTCCGATAGACGCGCTCGTTTTTCAGGGCAGAGAAGAACGATTCGGCCATGCTGTTGTCCCAGCACACGCCGGTGCGCCCCATCGAGGAGCGCATGCCCAGGCCGGTCACCAAGGCCCTGAACTCGGTCGAGGTGTAGACGCTTCCCCGATCGCTGTGCCATATCGCGAGAGGCTCGATCAGGGTCGTGGCGGCGGCGTTCCTGAGCGCATCGGCGACGAGCTCGGTGCGCATGTGGTCGGCGATGGACCAACCGACGACTTTCTTCGAGTAACAGTCGATGACGGTGGCAAGATAGACAAACCCTTGCCAGGTGTGGATGTAAGTGATGTCGCCGACGAACTTCACCCCGGGGCGGTCGGCGGTGAATTCGCGCTTAACGAGGTCGGGCATGCCCGCAGCTGCCTCAGCATCAGCCTCGGTGGTGATGCGGAACGGGCGTGGCTGGCAGGCCACCAGGCCCTGGCAGCGCATGATCTGCCGCACCAGCTCTGGAGAGCATTCGGTCTTTTCCGCTGCGAGATCAGCGTGGATGCGCCGGTACCCGTAGGTGCCCTCGGCCTCCTCGAAGAAGTGCTGGATCCGCGCCGTCAGGGCCTGACGGCGGGCCGCCGTGGCCGATTGCGGACGCGTGGCCCAGTGATAAAAACCGGACGTCGAGACGGCCAACCACAGGCACATTTTCACCACCGAATTCAGATTGACGGGCTCGGCTTTTTGGGAATCGATGAATTCATACTTGCTCACTACCGCTGCTCCCGCGCGAAGTAAGCGCTGGCTTTTTTCAAGAAGGCAGTCTCCGCCCGCAGCTCTTGAACTTCACGCTCAAGCTCCTTCAACCGGGCCCGTTCCGTCACCGTCAGATCCGTCTCCGTGCCGCCGTTGGCCTCACGGTACTTGATGAGCCAGTTGCGGAGCGTCTCGGGGCCGCCACCGTACGCGGTGGCAACGTCCTTGATGGGCCTGGACGTGTTGATCACCTCGCGGCACAGCTCGTCCTTGAACTCCTGGGTGAATCGTCTGCGTGATGCGGTCATGCTGATCTCTACTTTCGATAGACCCTCATTTTAAGAGGGCCCACTGTCCGAGATCTTCACGGCAGCTCACATAGCGCCGCCGGCTGTGAAGCCAATGACCTCTATCAGGACTTCTTCTTGGTGGTGCACATCTGTGACGTTCACGGAGCGGACCGATCCCTCACGCATGCCGGCCGGGATACCGTCAACAGCCACTCCCCATCTGTAAACCGCAGGGTCACTGGATTCCCAAGTGACTCTGACCTCACTGATCGTCCCCACCGTAGAGAGAACCTCGATACGAACGTTTGAGGCCGCTGCCAGATACAGGGGCGTTGTGTTGATGCGAACGGGGGTCTCCAACACGTCGGTGCCGCCGGCAATCCCTGTCACCCGCAGGGTCATGACTCCTTCAAACTCTGCCTCGTAAGTGTGTTTGAGGACAGGATCAATGGTGGTCCGGTCGTAGCTTCCGTCGCCGTCCAAATCCCATTCATACTTGACCACGACGCCTGCGGACTCTGAGGCATCGTAAGTAACTTGCGAACCCGGAGGCCCGGAAAAGCCGCTGATGGTCAGCCATGCCTCGACACCAGTCTGCTTCTGCTTGCCCAGCGGGATAGTGATCGCTTGAACCGGCGCCCCTGAGGCCTGAGCGGATGAAGTCGGACCGACAGTGGGGACGGCACTGGGCGGACTAACTTCCAGTGTGTTCGGCGTCGGATGCCCGCTGGGCACACCATCTGCGCAACCGGTCAATATCAGTAGTATTGCCGCAGCGGCGGTCCAACCGAATGCCTTCATGTTCTCCCCCATGAATTAAAGTGCTCGTGGACCACGAGGACCGGAACCCGTCTAGCACTCATGGCTGCCGGGAATAGCAGGACCCAGTACACGGACCTTAAAACACCACAGTGACCACTCGCCGTCGTACGCTTCCTGCTGAAGCTTCCTTCAGAAGCTGCATCCGGAAGAGCCCGACGGCGGCGCGGGACTTAGCTGATGGCGGACTTCATCTCGTCCACGGCCTTCTTGCCGGCTTCTTCAGTGGACAGGCGGTTGAAGAGGACCTCGGAGGTGTAGCGCTTGACGATTTCCTGGATGGCGCCGGCGCCCTTCGGCGGCGGGGCCGGAGCCTCGCCGAGTTCGCCCTTGATCTGGTCGATGAACTTGATCACCTTGATATCGGCGGGGGTCAGCTTTGGCTCGATGGCTGCGCGGACGTCGGAGTTGGGGTAGACGCCGCGGTCGGCAAGCAGGGCCTCGCCTGCCTTGGTGTTGTTGGCCAGGAAGTTGATGAATTTGGCCGTTTCCTCAGGGTGCTTGGTGCGCGATGAGGCGGACCAGAACTGGGATGCCTTGTACCAGAGCTTGGCGTCGGCAGCCTTGCCGGTGGTGGACGGGAAGCGCAGGATCTGCAGGTCGGTTCCGGCAGCCTTCTCCAGCGCCGGCAGCTGGTTGGACCACCAGAAGGCGAGCCCGTTCTTGCCCGTGGCCAGGCCACTCTGGTCCAGCGCTGCGGCCTCAGCTTCCACAACTTCTGATGCCGACGGCACAGCCTTCTTCTCGCTGAGCTGCTTCAGGAAAGCCCACCAGTCGGCGATGTCCGAGGGCTCGAAGCCCAGCTTGCCGTCGGACGTGTACAGGGACTTGCCGTTCTGCCGGAGCCAGACTCCCAGCGAGGCCTCGTCCGTGCCGTAGGCGGCAGAGCCGTAAGTACCCTTCGGAGACTTCTCGGTGACTTCGGCGGAGATGCGGCCGAAGTCTTCCCAAGTCCAAGTCTTGTCGTCGGGAAGTTCAACGCCTGCAGCCTTGAAGACGGACGGGTTGGCCAGGATGGTGGCCGCGTTGATGCCGGCGGCGATGCCGGTCAGGCCGTCTTCGCTCTTGCCGGCATTGAGGGCTGCTTCGTCCAGCTTTGACGTGTCGATCTCGTACTTGGAGAGGTCCAGCAGCGCACCGCGGGTTGAGTACTCCGTGATGTATTTCTCGTCCATCTGGATGATGTCCGGGGCGTCGTTGGCGGCGACCTGGGTGGCCAGCTTGTCCCAGTATCCGCTCCAGTCGCCATACTCCGGCTTGATCTTGATGTTGGGATTCTCGGCCTCGAAGGCGGCGATGGCGGCCTGCGTCAGCTGGGCACGCTTGTCGCTGCCCCACCAGGAGAAGCGCAGCTCAACGGGTCCGCCATCGCTCTGCGGGGAGGCTCCCCCGCCGCAGGCACTCAGGGCAAGCACGACGGCGGCTACCGCGGCAACGACGCCCGTCTTGCGGAAACGGCGCGGTTCGCCGGTGGATGGCGTCTCTGCCGTACGGTTCTTGGCATCTGACTCAGTGCGGTGAAAAAGCGCCACTGGGTACTCCGATCTTCATTGATCTGGTTATTGGGGAAAGTAAACGAGAAAGCGTTTTCTTAAGTCTCATGCTACAAGTACATGACTTGTATTACAAGATGTTTTCGTGTCCTGTTCCCTTGGGCCTTGGCGGACGTTCCACGCCAGCCCCGACACAGCGGGATACGCCATTGGCTCGCCCTTGGAGGACGGGCCATCGGCTGGAGCAAGGCGTTTCGCTGGATCTACTTGATGCCTGTGGTGGCGATGCCCTTGATGAGGAACCGCTGGCCGAAGAGGAACACCAGGAACACCGGCAGGAGGGACACGATGGACATCGCGAACAGCGATCCCCAACTCGTGGCGGACTGCGAATCCACGAAGGCGCGCAGCGCCACGGGAACGGTGAACATGTCCGGATCCGTCAGGTAGATCAGGGCCCCGAAGAAGTCGTTCCACGTCCAGATGAAGGTGAAGATGGTGGTGGTGGCCAGGGCCGGCACCATCAGTGGCAGGATGACCCGCAGGAAGATGCGCGGGTGCCCGGCGCCGTCGATCCTTGCCGCTTCATCCAGGTCCTTCGGGATGCCGCGGATGAACTGGACCATCAGGAACACGAAGAACGCATCGGTGGCCAGCAGCTTGGGCACAATGAGCGGCCAGAACGTGTTTACCCAGCCGATCTGGGAGAACAGGATGTACTGCGGCACGATCACCACGTGGAACGGGAGCATGATGGTCAGCAGCATGATGCCGAAGAACAGCTTCTTGCCCGTGAACTGGAGCCGCGCGAACGCGTAGGCGGCCATGGAGCAGGAGATCAGGTTTCCCAGGATGGAGCCGATCACCACGATGGCCGAGTTGAGCATATAGTGCCCGAAGGGGTGCGTCAGCGCGGACCAGCCGTCCGTGTAGTTGCCCATCTCCAGGCTGTTGAGCCACAGGCCAGGCTCTCGGAAGATCAGTTCATTGGCACGGAGCGAAGAGACCACCATCCACAGCAGCGGGTAGATCATAAGGCCGCCGGCGAGGATCAGGATGCCATGCTTGATCAAGGCCCTGGTGCGGGCAGCCCTGCTGAAGGCGAGCGTGCCGCGGGATTCGCGGCGCTTCGCGGGCTTGCGGTAATTCGTAGGCTTACCGGCGCCGGCGGTGTTCTTGTCCGGGGCGGGCAGCGTCTCAAGCTTAGTCGTCATAGAAAACCCAATACTTTGCAGCGATGAAGTTGATGGCGGTGAACACACCGATGATGACCAGCAGGAACCACGCCATTGCGGAGGCGTAGCCCATGTCGAACTGGCCAAAGCCCTTCTGGTACAGGTACAGCGTGAAGAACATCGTCGAATCCGAAGGGCCGCCATTGCCGCCGGAAACGATGAACGCCTGCGTGAAGGACTGGAAGGATCCAATGATCTGGAGCACCAGGTTGAAGAAAATGATGGGGCTGAGCATGGGAAGCGTGATCCGCCAGAACTGCTGGAGGGTGCTGGCGCCGTCCACCTTTGCTGCTTCGTAGTACATCACCGGAATCTGGCGGAGGCCGGCCAGGAAAATGATCATCGGGGCGCCGAAGGTCCACACGTGCAGCAGGACGATGGAGCCCAGCGCGGTGCTCGGATCGGAAATCCAGCCGGGACCCTGGATGCCAAACATGGCCAGGGCCTGGTTGACCAGGCCGGTGGTGCCGAAGATCTGCTTCCACAGGATGGCAACGGCCACGGAACCGCCTAGCAGGGACGGCAGGTAGAAGACGGAACGGTAGAACGGCAGCCCGCGCAGGCCCTTGTCCAGCACCAGCGCGATCAGCAGCGCAACACCGAGCTGCAGCGGGACGCCTACAAAGACGTAGGTGAACGTCACGCCCAGCGAGTTGTGCAGCCGGGCGTCGGCGAACATGCGGATGAAGTTGTCCAGCCCGACCCATTCCGGCGGCTGGAGCAGGTTGTAATCCGTGAAGGACAGGTACAGGGACATCAGCATCGGGCCGACGGTGATGGCAACAAGGCCCGCCAGCCACGGCAGCAAGAAGATGTAGGCGGCCTTGTTGTCCCGGCCGTTCGCTTTTTTCTCCGCTGCCGTCATGGGGCCGTTGCGGCGCTTGAGGGTGCTCAGTTCACTGATGGCACTCATTGCGGCAACTCCGTTTCACGCAGCAGGCCCGCTGCAGCCGGCATTCCTGCCGGGCACGGCGTCCTGGGTATGTGTCTAGCGGCCATGTGGCCTCCTTTGGTCATCGTGGCCCTCCACGTCTGGGTTGATCGCACTGGGCGATCCATATTTGCACCGTCTCCGGCGGCGGACTCACTTGGTGTGCAGCTGTCGGGATCCGGCCTCCGTCACGCGGGACGTTGAAAGCGGCTCCGTACCAAAGTAAACGGTTTCTTGACTCCTGTATAGCTCTTTGTTAGTTTTTGAGAAAGCGTTTTCTGCAACCGGATCACTTTACCCACAGACATCCGTCCCGATCCGCCGCGCCTTCAACCCTCCCCGTCCACCCGAACAACAGGCAGGTCAGTGAGCAAGGATTCCCGGCCGGTCCGGCCCAGCGCAATTGCAGGCTATGAGAACTGGCCTGCCTACGTCCGTGACCGGCCGCGCTACCAAGCAGCCACCCCGGCGGCGCAGGACCTGTCGGACGCCCTGGGCGTTCCGGCAGGTGTTCCCCCGGCGGGAGTCACCGTTCACTGGGAGGAAACGTACGACGGCGTCACCACCTCCCAGCTCAGCTGGCAGTTGGGTTTCGGCCCCCGCACCACCGGCTGGCTGGTCCGGCCGGCCGGGAGTTCCGGGCCGCTGCCCGGCGTGCTGGCCCTGCACTGCCACGGGGGAAACAAGTTCAGCGGAGCGGACCGGCTGGTCGCGCTTCCTGATCCCCACCCGTCCGCAGCGGAAGCCCGTGCCGGGCACTACGGAGGGCGAGCCCTGGCCACGGAGGTCGCCCGCCGGGGCTTCGCCGTCCTGGCCCACGACGCCTTCGCATGGGGCAGCCGGCGCTTCGATCTGTCCACCCCGCCGTGGCGGACGGAATCCGCGCTGGAGGCGAGGAAGTCGCAATGGCGGGAGGCCGGCGTCGTATCTTCCGATGCCGAACTGTACAACGCCGCTGCGGGAATCCATGAAGACACCGTGGCCAAGGCCGCCGGCCTGCTGGGCACCAGCCTGGCGGGGATGGTGGCCCACGATGACATTGCTGCCCTGGAGATCCTGGCCGGCCTGCCCGGGGTGGATGCGGAGCGGCTGGGCTGCATCGGGTTCTCCGGTGGCGGCGGCCGGGCACTGGCCCTGGCAGTCCTCAGCCCGCGGATCCGGAACTACGTGGTCACGTGCATGATGACCACCTTCCAGTCGCTGCTGCCCGCCTACCTGGATGCGCATTCCTGGCTGCTCCAGACTCCAGGCCTCTGGAAGCTGGGCGACTGGCCGGAACTGACCGGCAGATCCGGGGCCGACGGATTCCTGGTGCAGTACGCGCTGGCCGATGGGCTGTTCCCGGAAGAGGGGATGCGGCACGCCCACCGGATTCTGGAGTCCGTGCACCCAGCTGGCTCCTACACTGGGAGTTTCTGGCCAGGCGGGCACGTCTTCACGGTCGAGATGCAGAATGAAGCCATCAGCTACCTGTCCAGGACCCTCGGCGCACCGGGTCCCGCCACCACAGCCTTTTCGCCCCTGCCAACCCCTTAGCCACCGAGGACCCCAGATGATTCAGCAATCCGCCCCCGCGGCACCCGCCAGCTCTGCAGCGGCAGGTGACGTTCCGGCAGTCCTCCCGCGCGTAGCCCTCGTGGGTGTGCACGGCTTTGGCGAATCGCACCTGGCCAACCTCGCCAGGCTCGACGATGCCGGGGCCCTGCACCTGGTAGCAGTGGCGGACCCCACCCCCCCGGAAAAGGGCACGCTGGCCGGGTCCGTGGCCGTCTTCAACACCCTGGACCAGCTGCTGGCGGCCGGGCCGGTCCCGGACGTGGTCATCCTGGCCACCCCCATCCAGACGCACGCTCCCCTGGTCCTGGCAGCGTTGGCCGCCGGTGCCGACGTGTACGTGGAGAAGCCGCCGGTGGCATCCATGGCCCAGTTCCAGGAGGTGCTGGCCGCCGCCGAGTCCGCCGGCAGGCTCGTGCAGGTGGGGTTCCAGAGCCTGGGCTCGCTGGCCCTGCCGGAAATCCGGAACACCATCGAATCCGGTGATATCGGAGAGGTGCTGGGACTCAGCGCCACCGGCATGTGGCTGCGGACCAGGAGCTACTTTAAGCGTTCCCGGTGGGCCGGAAAGCGCAGCCTGGACGGCATCGACGTGGTGGACGGCGTGGCCACCAATGCCTTGGCGCACGCCGTGGCCACCGCCCTGAACATGGCTGGCGCCCACACGGTTGCCGACGTCGCCTCCGTGGAGACGGACCTCTACCGCGCCAACGACACTCAGAGCGATGACACCTCGGTGATCCGCGTCCGCACAGCTGCCGGCACCACACTGTTGTGTGCGCTCACGCTGTGCGCCCCCGAACAGCAGCGGCCTTCCGTCACGGTCCATGGGACTCGGGGAGACATCACATTCTTCTACACCGAGGACGAACTGGTCACCACCACGGCGGACGGCGAGCGCCGAGAGACGTTCGGCCGAACCGACCTGCTGGAGAACCTTCTCGCTGCGCGGACCGCCGGCACTCCCCTGCCCGGCACCCCCCTTCTCAGTGCACTGCCGGATGCCGGCGCATTCATGTGTGTGCTGGAAGCCATCCGCACCGCCCCCGCGCCCCGCGAAATCGACACGGGCCATGTCAGCTGGGAGGGCGACGGCGACGACGCCCACCCGGTGGTCCACGGCATTGCCGCGCTCATCGAACGCGCCACCAAGGCGCAGGCCACCTTTGCCGAGCTGGGCGTCCCCTGGGCCCGCACTTTGCCGCCGGTCCGGACCTTCGATCTTGCCGGGCATCCCCTGGCGGAGTATCAGGACGGCAGCCGCATCCGCGCCGTGTCCTCGCCCCGCCCGTACCTGCACCCCGTCCGTACCCTGGCCGGGACCGTTGTGACGGACCACCAGCCGCTGGACCACGTGTGGCATCTGGGCGTGGGGGTTGCACTCCAGGATGTGGACGGCGTCAACTTCTGGGGCGGGCGCACGTATACCCGGGCGGCCGGCGAGTACGTCTGGCGCCCCGACCACGGCAGCATCGTCCGGGCTGGCGGACCGTCTCCCGGCGAACCGTCCGCCGCCGAGGGCGAGCTGACCGAGAACCTCGCCTGGAACGGCCCCGACGGCGCACCCATCCTGACCGAGCAGCGCACCTGGACGTGGGCCGCCGTCGGGCCTTCCGCCTGGCGCCTCACCCTCGACTTCGCGCTCTCCCCCTCCGGCAACCAGCCCGTGAGCCTGGGAAGTCCGGGTTCCAACGGCCGTGTTGGGGGCGGTTACGGCGGGTTCTTCTGGCGCCTTCCCGAATGTTCCGGGGCGAGCGTCTGGACGCCTGCGGGGGTGGGTGAGTCCGCCGTGCACGGGAGTGTAACGCCGTGGCTCGCCTGGTCGGGCGGTTTCACGGGTGGAACGCTCGACGGCGGCACTCGCACTGGCGCCGTTCGCGACGGCGCGGCCACGCTCGTGTTCGTCGCCGCGGCGGGTTCAACGGACCCGTGGTTCGTCCGGGTGGACGGATACGCGGGAGTTGGCCAGTCGCTGGCCTGGGACGCGCCGGTCATCGCCGAACCCGGTGTGCCGGTTCGCCGCAGCGTGACCGTGCTTATCGCCGACGGAATTTTGGGTACCGAAGACATCGAGACATTGATCAACACACAGGGGGACAGCTCGTGAGCCAGACAACCACCGCTGCTACACCGCCGTCGCAGCTGACTGCAGCCGCAACGTTTGCGGACCAGGGCCGCCGTGCGGCGCCCGCCTCCACTGCGGACCGTGCCATCAAGCGGCGCCGCGTAATGGACATTCTCGATGCCAAGGGGCAGGACTCGTTGCTTCTGACCACGCACACGGCGCTGGCCTGGTACCTGGACGGCAGCCGTGTCCACATCAGCCTGGCCGGCGACCCCATCGCCGCGCTGCTGGTGGACCGGGATGGCGACCACCTGGTGACGTTCAACAACGAGGCCGGGCGGATTGCGGCCGAGGAGCTCCCCGCCGGGGTGGCCCTCCACACCGTGCCTTGGTACGGGAACCTGCACGAGGGCGCCGCCGCCGTCGGACGTTCTTCCGGAGGGGGCGCCGGGACACCGCTGGCCGAGGCCTCCGTGGCCACTGAACTGAGAGCTGCCCGGCAGCAACTGCTGCCCGGCGAGTCCACCCGCTACGCCCATCTCAGCGCGGAGCTGGCCCGCATCATGACCGATGTACTGTCCACCGCCCGGCCGGACACCACCGAATTCGAACTGGCCTCCGCCCTGGCCGCCCGCGTGGTTGGAGCGGGCGCGGAGCCGCTGGTACTCCTGTGCAACGGCAGCTCCCGGAGCGACTTCCGCCACCCGCTGGCCACGCACGCGCCCCTCGGACGCCGCGCCATGGCCGTGGTCTGCGCCCGCCGGGACGGCCTGGTCGCGAACATCACCCGCTGGGTAAGGTTCGACGCCGGCACCCCTGAAGAGCTCGACGCAGAGTCCCGGATCGCGGCCGTTGAGGCGGACATCTTCGATGCAACGGTCCCCGGAGCACGGCTGGACCACGTCTTCAGCGAGATAAAAGCGGCCTACGTCCGCCACGGTTTCGGCGCGGAGCAGTGGGAGCAGCACCACCAGGGCGGACCGGCAGGCTATGCCGGACGGGATCCGCGCGTCACCACCGCCGCCACCGACACCGTGGTGCTCAACCAGCCGTTCACCTGGAACCCGTCGGGACCCGGAGTAAAGATCGAGGACACCGTCCAGCTCACCGAGTCCGGCATGCAAGTCCTGACTATGGATGACCGCTGGCCCGCCACCACCGTGAACGGCCTCAAGCGGCCTGTGACGCTGCAGCTGTAGGCCCTGCCGTTAGACGGATAGGGAAGCCCCGGGACGGTCGTCCCGGGGCTTCCCTAGGGTCGGTGATCGAACGGGGGGTCTTGTGGCACAGGCTGTCTTGAGCGAGACTCATTGAGCACGCGATGAACTCATCATTTGGATTGCAGGACAAAACCAGCGGGAAGGGGACGCAACGGCGCGTCCGTTTCTGCTCCGTGGCAACGACGCCGCGGGGCGGATCCCGCAGACCGGGAGGATTTGCTATGGCCGGAATGTTCGAACTGTTCATTGACGCGGAGTCGTATTTCAGGTTCCGCCTAACCGCGCCGGATGGCACCGTGATGGCAGTGTCCAAGGCCTTTGACAACAAGACCGCAGCTGTTGCCGGGATCGCCGCCGTGCGTGAGTACGCCGGCATGGGACTGATTGCCGATGTTTCCCCGACGGAGAGGCGGGCCACGCCGCCGGAGGCACGTGACGTCACTGTCCAGGTTCGTGAAGTCCGGCGCATTCCGGCTGCTGACCTTCACGCACGTTCCCGGGAAATCCATCGCGCCACCAGCGGAAGTCGATGGGCCGGCGCAGTTTAACGCACTCGACTCCAACAACGCGGCCCGGGCCCTGCGCGAAGACCCGGATCCTTTCAGGCCCGCGCCACACGCGCGCATGGTTAGAGGATGAGTGACGACTCTGTGCAGCGACCAGGCAGCTGTGTCCTGGCAGCGTCAGGACACAGCTGCCTGGTTAGTGCGCGCTCCAGCCATCGGGCTGCAAACCATCTATGTCGGTGAATCCGTACTCTCTGGCAAGTTGAGCGGAGCTGACCGACTGCTGATTCCATTTCGCGCGGTCAGGGTCCGCTGCCAGCGCAGCTACGGCCCGACCGACATAGCGGGGTGACTCCGAGAAAGCGAAACCTGCGGGGGCGCGTGGGGTTCCGCCGACCAGGCCTGGGTCCAAAGCGTCGCGCCAGTTGGTTTCGGTGACTCCGAAGCTATCGAGCATCATCTCCGACCGTAGCCATCCAGGCGTGATGGCGATCGCCGTGACTCCGTGCGGTGACCTCAATGAGAAGACCCCCACGCTTGGTAATTAGCAGCGGAAGCAGATGGTGCGAGGTGATCAGATGAGTGTCAATGGCTAGTCGCAGGATGCGCAGCCCTTTGTCTAGGTCGTGCTCCCAGATAGGGGTATTCCACTCGGCTGGGCCACCTTTCAGGACCTCAGCACCCCAGATGTCGTTGACCAGCACATCGAGACCGCCATATTCAGTTCGGATCCGCTGGGCCAAGCTTCGGACCTCTTCGGAGTCGAGATGATCGACCTGGATGGCGACTCCGGCGCCGCCAAGCTGCGTGACCAGATCGGCTGTCTCCTCAATGGTCTCGGGCCGGTCGTAGTCCGACCTACTTCTGCCGGCCGCGCTGCTGCGTCCAGTGCAGATTACCGTCGCCCCGGCTTCACCCAGAGCAGCGGCTATGCCGCGTCCAGCGCCTCGGGTCGCTCCTGCGACAACTGCAACTCGGCCTCGCAGGGCATCAGGATCCGGGGACCAGTGCATGGTTTCAGTGTGGCGACAGGATGCAGGGCAAGCAAGACCGCCTCGCTCATTGACGTTTCGGCGGCTGAGCGTCTTCATCGTTCCGTAAGCCCATCGGCTTGGGGCAATCGTCCCGGAACTTGTTGAGTCGAATCCCGGCTCGCCACTGGAGCTAATCGGTCCGCCTTGGTAGCTTCAACGCATGGCCATCAAATTTGTGAACGTCGGTATCGCCGTTCGCGACCTCGAAGCAACAATCGCCTTTTTCACCGACCTCGGGCTCACGGTCGTCGGCCGTGACACCGTCAGCGGCGAGTGGGCCGACACTGCCGTCGGGCTTGATGGCAACCACGCGAAAATTGCGATGCTCCAAACCCCGGATGGTCAGGGTCAACTGGAACTCTTCGAATACATCCACCCCAAAGCGATCGAGTCGAATCCAACTCGTCCCAACGACATCGGAATGCACCGCGTGGCCTTCTCGGTCGACGACATCGACAAAGCCCTTGAGATAGCTGCGAAGCACGGATGCCATCCGCTACGCGGCGTAGCGACCTACGGTGACGTCTACAAACTCACGTACCTCCGCGGTCCCAGCGGAATCCTCGTAATGCTCGCCGAGAAACTGCAGAAGGACTGACACCGCCCGTAAGCCGATCCTTGAACGCACACCAAGAATTCAAAGCACGCGGCCCGAGCGAAGTGCATGGCTCGAGGGCAGGATATGGAGGTGATCATTTCTTCTCTCGCGGCCGCCGTCCCCACGGCATCCTTTGCAGTGGAACGGATGTTCGAAGGGCCGAGCCGTAGCATTGGGCAGATGAAGGTTAGTAAGGTCCACGGACGCTCAGAGCGGAAACTGCAATGACCGGCGACAGGGATCGCGATGCTTCAAGGCGCCCGCGGCAGGCCCGGCCACGTGACGCTCTTGGACGGCCGCTGCCGTACGGAAGCGCTGGCGTGGAGCCGGTCTCCGAGGAGCCGCTGCCGCCGGCAGAGACGTTGGTCTCGGCCCGGAGCTTGGTGGAAGCGGGCCGGCCCTTCGCCGCGCATGAGGTACTTGAGGCCCGATGGAAAGCTGGGCCGGCCCAAGAACGCAACCTTTGGCAAGGTCTTGCCCAGATCTGCGTCGGGCTCACCCACGCCGCCCGGGGGAACAGCGTTGGCGCGCTCCGGCTCTTCGAGCGCGGTGCGGCCCGACTCGAGGAGTACGGTTCAGGCGACGGGCCGACCTACGGGCTCGATTTGTCCGCCGTTGTGAGTTGCGCGCGTGACCGGATGGACACCGCCCGCTGAGCTCACGACCAGCATCCTCGCGGCAGGCGGCGGAGGCACTATCTCCGGGAGACTGCTGAGAGTTTGCTTGACCATTAACTTGTCCCATAAGGGGAACCCTCGGCGGGACAGCTTCAGCGTTTTCGCGGATAAGAGTTGGTATGGCGCGTCGTAGCCGGTCCAATTAGGGTCGGCATACAGCCGGCTGCGCAGCTTCAATTGGCACGTGCACTTAATGTTCCGAAAGCCGAACCCTCTAGGGAATGGTCCGCTGGCGAATCATCGCTGCCCTGACTGAGGAGACCGCCGAATCCGCGACAAAACTGCCGCCTGAGCGGACTTGTTGACCAGGAACAGCAGGCGTGGAGCATTGGCTTATTGGCACACATAGTTCAGGATTTGAGGATCTGAACATGACGCATCAGCAGGTTTTCATTGGCGTCTTGTCGGCGTTTTGTGCTTTGGGGAAGAAGACGATGAGCGGGATAGACGATCTCATGGCTGAGTCGAACGACCGCTGGGCACATGCCATAAGAAGAGCCCAGGGCATAGAAGACAACGGCCTGGGTGAAGCCGTGAAGACCTATTTCACGCGCTACTTTCCGGCGGGACTGTTCATGGTGGCGGTCGGGACCGCAGTCGGGATCTTAGGTCTCCGTGGCACGCTGTCGGACTGGCCGACATATCTGGCGTTCGCGTTCCTCCTTGCGGTGCTGGGTGTCGTGGTTGGTGGGCTGGTCTATAACGCGAAGAAGGTGGTACCCGCGGCCAAGCCGGGGAGGGTCAACGTGCTGCTTTCCCTGGAAAGCGAGGAACAAAGCAGGTCCGGCGTCAGATTGCAGGGAAGGCACCTATAAATTCGGAGCATCTCTCGGTTATCCGGGCCGCGGCGGTGCAACTTCGAAAGGGTCTTGCCACCCAACTGGTCCTTGCACCGTTCTTTCCGCTCACGTTCATTCCTCAAGCCATCAACTTTGCCCTGCGCGGTGACACACTTGCCGCATGGCTGATGGCACTTGGCGTTGGAGTGACAGTGATCGCATTTGGGCTCCTCGTCGTGACTTCCGCCGGGCGGGACGGTTCCTGACACGGACAGCGGAGCAGACAGCGCCAGGCAACGCGCCGCTTTAATGTTCCGAAAGCCGAACCCTCTGCGGCACGGTCCGCTAGGGGATCGGTCTACGGTGCGCCTCAGTCAGACGCCAGCGGCTCTGTCCATTCATTTGCTGGCAGCCTTTCTCGCAGCAATGCGGGTTGACCTGATCCAAGAATCATCTCGGTGTCGAGATGGGCTGGGTCGACTTGTCTGATGAGCTCGCGACAGCGTCCGCAAGGAGGTAAAACGCAGCGCAAGCCGTCACCGTCTCGCCAAACGGCGACGATCTTTGGCGACCTGGTACTCGCCGCCGTGAGCTGGCCAAGTCTCACCCCCACCTCAACATCCCTGGTGGCTGCACCATTGAGTTTCACGAGGCGCAGCCAGTCCCCGGATGGTGAGCCCACGCCACGTAGCTGCAGGATGCGCCGCCGATTCGGCTCCGCCTGCACTGCAGCTACGGGGCTCGGATCCCGTCCGGATCTACGACCCACCAGAGCCCCCCGTGGGTCGAGACGTTGTGGCACTTCACCTCGCCAGGCCCCTCGTGCGCGTAGAAGTAGAGCGGATGCCCGTTGTAGGTGACCTGGGTCGTGCCGTCCCGCCGCTTCGTCGTCCCCAGCAGCGCTGAGTCGACCTCGCCGCTAGCGGTCGGCGCTCCGTCGGTCAGCACGGGTGGCCACGCTTCAGCGCAGTCGTCGTAACACTCCGGCCTGATGCTCTCCTCACTCTCCCAGATATAGATGGCCTGCTTTTTGGCATCGAAGAGCATCTGGCCGAAGTCGCTCGCGGCTGTGGTGATCGTGGTGCCCGGCTCTCGCGCGCTGGATGGCTGACTCGGCGGGGGTTGCGGACTCTCCGGTGTCGTAGTGCTCGCCCTCGGAGGCGGGGTAAAGTCCGGGGCCTCGCTCGAGGTGCTGCTTGCGCAAGACGACGCGACGAGTGCGAGGACCACCGCAGCCGCCGCTCGCAGTCCGGGTCTGGACACGCTGTGCTCCTATCGGCAGGAGCGGGCGCCCCCGGCCAGGTCTTTGGGGGTTGGTGATGATCAGACAGTGGGGCAGTTCGGTTCCCATCATCTCAGCCTTTGTCGAAAATCGGCGGGCGGAAGGCGGCGAGTCCGGTGGCGGGGGACTGCCACCCGACTCGCCTGGGTCAGTGAGCGGCTGTGGCCGTCAGGGTGCGGGGCGACGGCGCCCGGCAAGCAGGACGGTGCCGAGCAGCAGCTTCAGGACGACGAGGCCGAAAATCGCGCCGTACAAGGGGTCGCTTCAGAAAAAGGAAAAAATCGTACGCTAAGGCCGCGTGGAGAAAAGTAACGGCTGGACCGCAGCTTGTCTATGGAAGCGGGCCAAAGTCCGTCCGTAGGGGAAACCTTGAGCGGAACGGGTTTTCATTCGCTCGCTTGGCATTGAGATCATAAGCGCCAAAGGACGCCTACCGGTTGATCAGTATACCCAGTCCATGGCCTTGTGCGAGTGGGCATGCCTCAACTGTTGGAGGCTCTGATTATTGAAGCCCAATTGCAGTCTGAATTCCCCAGGGCGGTGCACCACACAGTAACTCCTTGGCGGGTACTCAGTTGAACCTGTTATGTCGCAGGACATCGGTGACATAACAGATTTAGAAAAGAGATGTTCCATGAAAAAGCTTGTAGCCATCCTCGCAGCCATCGGCACGGCATTCTGTATCGTGTTCTCGGCCGCCGCGGCCAATGCGGCCGTCGAAGGACCATGTATTGGCGAAGTCCTCACGTCCACGAACTTGCAATGGGGCACCTGTGGCGTGACTCGGCCGGCTCATGCGTCGGCAACCATCAGCAGCGACGGTTTGACCGTCACCCTGAAGAAGGTCAATTCGGGACAAGTTGCTTCATTCTGGTCAAACAGCGAGGTGATGGAAGAGGGGTCCACCTCGGTGTGCGTCACCGTTTCGGTGGATATAACCGGCCGGGCCAGCGGGGAGCATCTGCTCACCTTGTCAGCCTATGAGTCGGTGACGTCCCAGACATTCCCCCTTTCGAGCGGGCTGCATGAGTACTGCGTCAATTCTGGCCCGGACGTAACCAATGTCCAGTGGCAGCTGCTCACCTATGTCGGCGACAAGCCGTTCGGTCGGGCAGTGGTAACTGTGACGCTGATTGGTGTCACCATCACATAATTTCTCTGCTGCACCACCCAAGGGTCCGCGTTCCTGGAACGCGGACCCTGTAAGGACTTATCCATGGGGCCAGGATGACGCCGAAGACGGCGGTTCAGGACACCAGCTGCGAGGATTCCGACGACAACGACACCCACCAGGATGGCGGCAAAGTCGAACGCTGCCTGGCCCAATGGAGCTAAACTGGCTGACCTGATACTTCGTGTCTGGTGCCGCGACTTGTGGGAACAGCGCCTTCCGCAGCTGGCGCGGCAGAGCTTACGGGGAGCTGCAGCTATGACACGGACTCATCCGGTCGCACCGCCGCCGAACTGCTGTGGGGGTTCGTAAGCCGGTCCCCCACCGGAGCAAACACTTCTCAAATTTCCGGATCGCGATCGCCACGTTTCCGCGGCCGGTCCATTCCCGTAAGACCCGCCCGCAAAAATGCCCGGTGAGGGAACCCTATACGGGACACATGAAGAAGGATGCTCGGGTGATGGCGATGTCCGGTCCCTGAATCGCTCTCCAGAGCATGCTGTGGCTCGGACTCGGCACGCGTCGCAGGAGGAAACCTAGGCAGCGTCGTATGGGGTGTCGAACAGAGTGACTCCCCATTCCGGGTTCTGCAGGACGATACCGGTCTCCCGTTGCACGAACTGGAGCGGGTCCTGGAGTTACATTGCCATCCGCTCCTGCTCCTCGTCCCACGGGAAGCCGCAGGCGCCCACAAAACTCTCCAGCGTTCCCGGATCAGGCGTGATGGCTTGGCCGACAATGGTGACTCTAAGCGCATATGAAGCGCAGGGGATCCGCACGGACATCCATGGACTGCCGCCCACGCTGGCGAACCTGATGGCGTAGTCGCCCGAGTCCACCCCCGACCGGAGGGTACGTCTGCCGGGACCATGGAGCCGGAAGTGAAGTACTGGCACACCAGCACTCCGTTGGTGAGAGCATCTTTCGGACCTTGACCTTAGCAGTCGCCGGCGCAGGCCAATGGCAGTGGCATGCCCCATCAAGGCAGAGATCAACCCTTCTAGTTGACCCCTGCCTTGATGGCCCGCGACCAGTTACGGAAGAAGCAGCTCACCGTCCACGCGGCGCGGGATGCCCAGCGGGTTGCTTTCGCGCAGCGCCGGGTGCAGCACCGTTTCCGGAGCATCCTGGTAGGCGACAGGCCGCTGGAAGCGGCGGACCGCCGTCGCGCCTACTGACGTGAACAGGGACGTGGTGGCCGGGTACGGGCCGCCGTGCTGCTGCGCCCAGTTCACTGCGACGCCGGTGGGCCAGCCGTCGAACAGGACCCTGCCGGCAAGGCCGGACAGTTGCTCCACGAGGCCGGCGACGTCCTCGCCCGGCCGGGCGAGGACAGTGGCGGTCAGGCTGCCGGGAACCTTGGCCAGGACCGCGGAGAGCTCTTCCTGGTCAGAGTATTCGATCAGCATCGTGGTGGGCCCGAAGCACTCCTCCAGCAGCTCGTCCGGGCGCTCCAGGACATTGGCGGCAGAGGTAGAGAACACCACGGGCGCGGCGCCGTCGCGGGTGGCGTCCTGGTCCGCGGTGCCGCTGACGATGGTCACGTCAGGCAGCGCGGCCACGTTGCGCAGGCCCTCCGGGTACGCGTCGGAGATCCGGGTGGTGAGCATGGCCGCCGTCGGCTTGTCCTTGCTGGCCTCAGCCAGTTCCGCAGCGAAGCCGGTGCCCGCCGGGATGAAGACCAGGCCGGGCTTGGTGCAGAACTGGCCGGCGCCCATAGTGAACGATGCTGCAAGTCCCGCCGCGAGCTGGCCGGAACGTTCGGCCAGCGCGGCCGCGGTGATGACCACCGGGTTCAGGCTGCCCAGCTCGCCGTAGAACGGGATGGGATCGGGCCGCGAAACCGCGAGGTCAAAGAGCGCCCGGCCGCCCGGGATGGACCCGGTGAAGCCCACGGCCTTGATGGCGGGATCCTGCACCAACGCGGTACCCACCTCACGGCCTGCCACAAGCGCAAACAGCCCCTCCGGCGCTCCGGCGGAACGCAGGGCTTCGGTGACCACTTCGGCCGTCCGCTCGGACAGCTTCAGGTGGCCCGAGTGGGCCTTGACGATCACCGATGAGCCCACCGCCAGGGCCGACGCGGTGTCGCCGCCGGCCACCGAGAACGCGAACGGGAAGTTGGAGGCCGAGAAGACGGCCACTGGTCCGATGGGACGCAGGATGCGGCGCAGGTCCGGCTTCGGCGGGGTGGCGGAGGGATCCGCGTGGTCAATCACGGCTTCGAGGTAGGAGCCTTCGGTGATCACGCGTGCGAACAACCGCAGCTGGCCGGAGGTGCGGGCCACCTCGCCGGTCAGCCGGACGGTGCCGAGGCTGGTCTCCGAATCGGCGATCTCCACCAGCTCGGCCACTTTGGCGTCCAAGGCGTCGGCGACGGCATTGAGCCAGCCTGCGCGCTCGGCGTCCGACGCGGCAGCCGCGATGGAGGCCGCCCGGGTGGCGGCGGCCGTGAGCTCGGAGAGGGAAAGGGTTGCAGTTGTCACTGGAAAGTCCTGTTCGTCATGTCTGCGGTCAGTCGTGATTGCGAGCTGTCAGGTCTGCGGGTTGTCCGTGAACCGGAAGCCGAGTCCCGGCTGGTCCGTAAGCGTGAGGCGGCTGTTGCTGAAGCGGACCGGTGCGGGCCCGGCCAGGATGCCCAGCTGTTCGAACGACGCGTCCTCCACGTCCTCCACCAGGGTGGGCTCCGCCAGGGTAAGGGCAAGCTGTCCGGACAGTTCCGGCAGCAGGTGCGGCATCACGCGGATGCTGTTGGTCCGGGCCAGCTCCACGATCCGCCGGAACGGCGTGATGCCGCCTACCCGGATGATGTTCGGCTGGATGATGTCCACCGCCTCCGCCTCAATGAAATCGCGGAAACGGTAGATCGTGTGCAGGTTTTCGCCCAAGGCGATGGGCACGGGTGAATGCTTCCGCAGCCTGCGGTAGGCCCAGAGGTCGTCCGCGCGGAGGGGCTCCTCGAGCCACTCCAGCCCGTACTCCGCGAGCACGTCCAGGGCCTTGAACGTGGTGGGCAGGTCCCACCGCTGGTTGGCATCGATCATAAGCTTCCGGTCCGGTCCGAGGACGGAGCGGACCGCGGCGACGCGCTCGGCGTCCTCGCGGATATCGGGCTTGCCCACCTTGATCTTGACGGCCCGGTGGCCCGCGGCAATCCAGCGCTCGGTCTGGGCCACCAGCTCCTCCAGCGTGTAGTGGAGGTTCACCCCTGAGCCGTACACCTCGGCGGACTCCTGCCGCTGGCCCAGCAGGCCCGTGACTGAAGTACCGGCACCGCGTGCCTGGAGGTCCCAGAGGGCAAGGTCGACGCCGGCCATGGCTATGGTGGTCAGTCCCCCGCCGCCGGCCTCATGCAGCCGCTTCCACAACGCGTCCCATACCGTCTCGGGATTGGCGGGCAGCCCCTCAACGAAGGGCGCGATGTCGTAGTCGAGGAGCGCTTTGACGGCCTGCGGGCCGATGGTGGGCGTCCACGAAAAACCGTGCCCCGCGCCGCCGTCGTCCGTCTGGATCTCCGTAACGATCACGTGGTTTTCCGGTGCCTCCACTCCCCAGCTGCGGCGCAGCGGGACAGTCAGGAGGCGGGTGGTCAGACCGGTAATGCGCGGAGCGGTCCGGACGGTTTCGACGGCGGGCGCACTCATCAGCGGCCGGCCAGCTCGTAGCCCTTGGCCAGGATGGACTTCAGCTGGAGCAGCTGGTCCTCGGTGGGGTCCACCAGCGGCGGCCGGACCGGGCCGACGGGAAGTCCGCCGAGCCGCAGGCCGGCCTTGACCAGCGAGACGCCGAAGCCGGGGGTCTGGTCCCGGAGCCGCACCAGCGGGGCGTAGAAACCCTCCAGCAGGGCGTTGCGGCGGTGCTCATCGCCAGAGACAAAGGCGTCGTAGTACGCCTTGGCGATCTCCGGTGCCATGGCGAACGCCGCCGAGGAGTAGAGCGGAATGCCCAGGCCCCGGTAGGCGCCCTGGGTCAGTTCGGCCGTCAGGAGCCCGTTGAAGAACGCGAAGTCCTCGCGCCCCGTGGCGCGGACCGCGGACACAATCTCCTGGGCCAGGCCCACATCGCCCAGCCCGTCCTTGAAGCCGATCACCTTGGGGTTGGCGGCGAGGCGGACCATGGAGGCGGCTGTGAACTTGGCGTTGCCGCGGTGGTACACGATCACCGGGAGGCTGCTGGCGTCCGCCACTGCCTCGATGTACGCCACCAAACCGTCGGTGGGGCCGGTGACCAGGTACGGCGGCAGGACCAGGAGTGCATCGGCTCCGGCTTCCTCGGCAACACGGGCGGCGGCGATGGCGTGCCCCAGCGGCCCGCCGGCTCCGGCCACCACTGGCACTTTACCTGCCACAACCTCGACGGCGGCGGTCACCACGGTGCGCACCTCGTCGATGCTCAGGGCGTGGAATTCGCCGGTGCCGCAGGCAGGAAACACGCCGCCGGGTCCGAACGGCAGCCTCGAACCGATGTGCTCCTTGAGGAGCTCCACATCCACGGTGCCTTCCGGCGTGAACGGGGTGACGGGAAAGAACAAAACGCCGTCGAATTTCATGATGTCTCCTTGGCATCGCTGCCGGCGCTTACCAGCGCGGCGGATGTCTCGTCGTTGAGGGTGGAATCGGTCTTCAGTTCGGTCCGCCAGCTGCGCTTGGGTTCCCAGCCGAGCAGTTGACGGGCCTTCGCGATGGAGAAGGCCGGGCTGGTGCCGGTCAGGCCGGCGGCGAGGGCCTCGCTTCCCGGCAGGAAGCGGGGCATCAGTTCGGCCAGCGATGCGGTGGCGAGGGCATCCGCGGCGCCCACAAAAAAGGTTTCGCCGTTCGGAATGGAGTCCATCTTCTGCAGGAGCACGTCCAGGAAATCGGCCACATCGCGAGCGTCCACGTAGTTGAACAGAGCGGGCGCGGACAGGGCAGGATCGGCCAGCCGTTCGGCCAGGGTATGGCCCTGCTGCGTGGGCGCGCCTTCCCATTCTTCCGGCGAGATGACGTAGCAGGGCCGGAAGGCGGCGTAGCGGATCTTCTCCCCCTGCGCCGCGGCAAACATCTGAACGGTCTGCTCGGCGATAAGTTTGGACAGCGCGTACGCGTTCCAGGGCTTTGGCGCCGTTTGCTCATCCAGCGGGAAGCTCGCGGGCAGCCAGCCCGCCGGGCAGCCGTAGCCCAGCACCGTGGGGCTGCTCGCCGTGACGATCTTGCCGATCCCCAGTTCCGTGGCCGCGCTGATGACAGCGTAGGCAAGGCGGGTGTTGGTGGCGAAGATGACGTCCTCCGGCGCGCTGAACGGAACGGCGATCGCTGCAAGGTGGATGACGGCGTCGGGCCTGGCCTCCCGGAGGAGGCGCAAAGCCTCGCCCGGGGCCAGCAGATCGCCGGTTTCCTGCACAACGCCGGCCAGCAACTGGTCCGCCGGGATGGCGTCGCGGTCCACCGAGATGACCTCGTGGCCCGCTGCCGAGAGCCCCGCCACGACGCTGCGCCCCAGACGGCCGGAGCCGCCGGTGACAAAGATCCTGCTCATGTTGGTTCCTTTAGGATTTCGGGCGGACTAGGCGTCGCGGCGAAGGTCTGCGCCGAGGTGGAGATCCTCGATGCGGACGGGAAGGGAGGACTCCAAGGAAAGGTTGCCGGCAATGCCCACGGACACGGAGCGGAGGCCGTCGAGGTATCCGGACGGACGGCCCAGCGGGTCCTCGCCGGGGCCGTTGAAGAGGTCGGAGAGGAGCAGGTCGTCGCCGCCGCCGTGGCCTCCTTCGCCGTTGACGATGGGCACCTCGTAGGCTGCTTCCCAGTGGCGCTGGACCACCAGGCGTTCACCGTTGCGGCGGACGGCGTCTTCCTCCTCGATGGGGGTGGCGCTGGGGTCCACCACGGTCTTCTTGTCCGTGCTGTTGAGGACGGCGGCACGTTCCACCACTTCAAGTTCGGCCCGGCCTTCGGTGCCGTTGACGGCCACGCGGTAGCCTTCCCACGGGCTGTGGGCGTTCAGGGAGTAGCTCAGGCGCGGGCCGCCCTGGTACTCCACCACGAGTGCCAGGTTGTCCTCGATGGTGATGCCGCCGGTGAAGACGTCCTGGTCGCGGCGGTAGCCGTCGTAGTGCTCGTTGTCCAGGAAGAGGGCCTTCAGGCGCTCATCCTCACGCAGGTCCAGCGCAAACGGATCCTTTTCGGCACTCGCCGGAGTGCCGGCGTCGGGCGTTCCACGTTCCGGACGGGGACCCAGGCCGCGCTCGGCGGCATTCTTGTCGCCGTAGAACTTGAGGCCACCGGAGGCGAACACGCGCTCCGGGACGTCGTTGATCCACCAGTTGACCAGGTCGAAGTGGTGCGATGCCTTGTGGATCAGCAGGCCGCCGGAGTTCTTCTTCTCGCGGTGCCAGCGGCGGAAGTAGTCGGCGCCGTGGACGGAGTCCAGGACCCAGCTGAAGTCGATGGAGGTGACCTTGCCGATTACACCGCTCTGGATGATTTCCTTGAGGGCGCTGTTGCGGGGTGAGTAGCGGTAGTTGAAGGTGACCACCACGTCGCGGCCGGTTTCTGCCACGGCCTTGGTGATGCGGCGGCAGCCTTCGGCGTCGATGGTGAGGGGTTTTTCGACGACGACGTCGGCGCCCGCCTCGAGCGCCTCCACGATGTAGTCCGCGTGCGTGTAGTCCGGAGTGGTCACCACAACACGGTCGATGTTGTTGGCCTGGATGTAGGCGGTGAGGTCTGCGGGGTCAAAGGAAGCGACGGGTCCGGGCGCACCGAGTTCCTGGATGAGCTTCTGGTAGAACTCCACGCGGCCGGGGTTGACGTCGGAGAAGGCCACCAGTTCCGCGGTATCAGCGTGCTTGCCGAAGATGGCCCGGATGTACATCTCGGAGCGGCCACCGGTGCCGATGAGGGCGATGCGGGCCCTGGTACTTGTGCCTGGCTCCGGCGCTGAAGTGAAGTCAGCGGTAGCAGAACTCGATTCGGCTGTGTTGACCATGAGGGTCCCTTTCGGAGGCTTCAATACTCGGCCGGACTGCGGCCGCTGGTGGTGCGCTGGGCTGTGGTACTGGCAAGCGAGAAAGCGTTTTCTCAGTGCTGCTACATGATTTCTATCAATAGACTCGCGGTCCCGTCAACCCTTATCCTCTCTAAGAGAAAGCGCTTTCTGACGGAAAGGCCTGTTTCTGCGGCGGCACAGCCCTCATCCGGCGCGCCGAACGAATGGAAACCGGTTTCCGAGAGCGTTGTATGCTGTCCCACGGGCGCCGGTAATCACGGGGACCGGGACTTACGAAAGGCAGGGCCATGGCCAGGAAATCGGCAACCGGCAGGATCGGCATTGCGGACGTTGCCGTGAAGGCAGGGGTTTCGCACGCCACTGTTTCGCGCGTCATGAACGGCAACTTCACCGTGGACCCGGACATCGCGGCGCGGGTGCGGGCGGCCGCCGTCGAGCTCAAATACCAACCCAATCCCGTGGGTCGCAGCCTCGCGCTGGGCAAGACGGACACCATCGGCATTGTGGTGCCCGACCTCGCCAACCCCACCTTCCAGGCGATCCTGCGCGGATTGAGCCGGGCCGCGGCGGAAGATGGCTACCGCGTGCTGATTGCCGATTCCTTCGAAGTCTCCAGCGAAGAAGCCATCCTGGCCGGCGAGGCCCGCCGGCGCTGCGACGGCCTGGTGCTCTGCGCCCCGCGTATGAGCGATGCCGAGCTCGAGGAAATCGCCCCGTCGCTGCACCCGCTCGTCCTGATCAACCGGACGACGGCGGCGGCCGGGATTCCGAGCCTCGTGGTGGACTACGGGCAGGGAGTCCAGGACCTCGCCGAGCACTTGGTGGGCCTCGGCCATACGCGCCTGGCCTTCCTGGCCGGCCCGGCAGGCAGCGCCTCCAACGGGCTCCGGCTCGAGGGCCTGGAGGCGTTCAAAACCCGGCACCCGCAGGTGGCCGTCACCATGCTCGACGGCGGCTCGGACTTCGATACCGGCCACGGGGCGGTGGACTCGGTCCTGGCCAGCGGCGCCACCGGCATCCTGGCCTTCAACGACCTCGTGGCCATGGGCCTGATGAGCGGCCTGCACGAACGCGGCGTGGACGTTCCGGGCGACATCTCCGTCACCGGCTTCGACGACATCCCGTTCGCCCGCTACACCACACCCACCCTGACCACCGCGGCGGTTCCGATTGCCGAGCTTGGCGGCCAGGCCTGGCGTGAACTGCGGGCACTCATCCGCAAGGAAGACCACGACGCCCCGGGCAGCCGGTACCAGCCGCGCCTGGAAATCCGGGCCAGCAGCGGGCCCGCCAAGGCGCCACGTACTGCGGCCCACGGCTGAGTTGCCCCGATTCCCTCCGCGAACTGCCATGTCGACGCCGGGTCAGCCCTCCGCCGGGCGCCCGACCCCGCCCTCGCGGTAGTACCCCTCGATGTGGGCAGCCACCAGTGTGGCCGCGCGCGCGCCGTCGTCGTTCCTGATGGCGGCCAGAATCTCCCGGTGCTCCGCCTGCAGGCGCGACGCTGTGGCATCCCAGTCCGGGAGATTGGCCGTAAACCGGGCGGTGTAGCCCTGGATGGATTCGCGCAGCGAGCCCATCATGGAACTGACCACGGCATTGCCGGCGGCGTCCGCGAGGGCCAGATGGAACCGGATATCCAGCGCCAGGAAGTCATCCGCCGTCCGGGCAACGCGTTCGACGGCGTCCATCTCGCCCAGGAGCGTGGCGGCCAGGTCCAGCTCCGGAGCGTCGGGCTTGGCCCGGGCAGCCGCCCAGGTCTCCAGCAGGATGCGTGTTTCCACGACGTCGGACACGGGCAGATGCTGCGTGGCAACGTGGAGCCGCAGCGCGGAGCCGAGCGCCGCCGTCGGATCCGAAATCACCACCGTTCCCGCTCCGGGGCCGGAGCCAACCCCGGCCCGGACCACGCCCATGGCCTCCAGGATCCGGATGGCCTCGCGCACCGAAGTCCTGGAAACTGCCAGCTGCTCGGCGAGCGTCCGTTCCGAGGGTAGGCGTCCGCCTACACTGAGCTGTCCGTCGGAGAGCTGCTTTTCGATCCAGGTCAGGACAAGCTGGTGCGTACGCATATCGCTATCGTAGTTGATGTGGTTGGACCACATAGCCTAGAGTGTGGTTAGACCACAGCCCGATCCCCTGCGCCAGGCCCACCAACGGAGGCAGCCATGACCCACACCATCCAGCCGAACAACCCCGAGGTCACGCCGGCCCCGGATGCCACGGACGTCCCGGCCTCCACCGCCACCGCGCCGAGTCCGGCCGCTTCAGCGGTGCCGGCTGCGCTGAAGCGCCGCATCCCCAAGTACTCGGACTTGGCCCCGCTGATGCAGTTCAAGAAGCCCGAGTTCAGCAAGGAAGCGCGGCTCAAGCGCGCCAGCACCATCTGGGACCTGCGGGACATGGCCAAGCGACGCACCCCGCAGGCCCCATTCGACTACACGGACGGCGCCGCCGAGGGCGAGATCACCCTGCGCCGCGCCCGCGAGGCCTTTTTGGACATCGAGTTCCGGCCCGGCATCCTGCGCAACGTCTCCAGCATCGACCTCAGCACCAACATCCTGGGCAAGCCGTCACGGCTCCCCGTGGGCATCGCCCCCACCGGCTTCACCCGCATGATGCAGTCCGAAGGCGAATACGCCGGCTCGCAGGCAGCAGAGGCCGCCGGCATTCCGTACACCCTTTCCACCATGGGCACGGCGTCCATCGAGGACGTGGCCGCCGCCGCCCCGAACGGCCGCAACTGGTTCCAGCTGTACCTGTGGACGGACCGCGACCGTTCGCTCGAACTGATCGAGCGCGCCGCCAAGGCCGGCAACGACACCCTGATGGTCACCGTGGACACCGCCGTCGCCGGCGCCCGCCTCCGCGACGTCCGCAACGGCATGACCATCCCACCGGCGCTGACCATCAAGACCGTCCTGGATGCGTCCTACCGCCCGGCCTGGTGGTTCAACTTCCTCACGCACGAGCCGCTGACCTTTGCCTCGCTATCCCGGTACACCGGGACCGTCGCCGACCTCATCAACTCGATGTTCGACCCCACGCTGACGTTCGAGGACCTGGACTGGCTGCGCGAAACCTGGAAGGGCAAACTCGTGGTCAAGGGCATCCAGACCGTTGAGGACGCCCGCAAGGTGGTGGACCACGGCACCGACGGCGTGGTGCTCTCCAACCACGGCGGCCGCCAGCTGGACCGCGCGCCCATCCCGTTCCACCTGCTGCCGGGCGTCAAGGAGGCCTTCACCAAGGACAACTCGGACGCGGCCATCATGCTGGACACCGGCATCATGAGCGGCGCCGACATCATCGCGGCACTGGCCCTGGGCGCCGACTTCACGCTGATCGGCCGCGCGTACCTGTACGGCCTGATGGCAGGCGGCCGGGCGGGCGTGGACCGCACCCTGCAGATCCTCGAGAAGGACATGGCCCGCACCATGGCGCTGCTGGGCGTAAGCAAGATCTCCGAGCTGACCCCGGACCACGTGCACCTGCTCAACAAGTAACGCTGCTCGCCCAACTAGGTAGCAGTAAGTGTCGTTTTGAGCCCTCAAAACGACACTTACTGCTACCTACTTTGGGTTAGGGGCTACTTTTTGCGGCCGAACTTGGGCAGATTCGGGAGGTTGGCCAGCAGGTCCGCGGCCTTTGTGGCGGCTCGGCCCACGGTGCGGCCGATCTGCTGCGGGACGGTGTCGTCGCTGAGCGGGGCCACGGTGCCGCCGGGAATCACGACGGCGGGGCTCAGTTCGGCGCCCGTGCGCTCGAGGACGGCGGCAGCGGCCACGTTGTCCGACAGCGGGGTAGCCACGGGCCGCTCGGTGCCGGCGTCCGCCTCCGCGCGAGGTGACTTGGCGACGGCGGCCGCCGGGCCGACGTCGAACGTCTCCAGCCAGCTGACGATCCCCTCAAGCGGTTTGGGGTTCAGCGCGTAGTAGCGCTTCTGGCCCTGCGCCCGCATGCTCACCAGCTGCGCCTCGCGGAGGACTTTCAGGTGCTTGGAAATGGTGGGCTGGCTCGCGGAGAGTTCTTCCACCAGCTCGCCCACTGCCTTGTCCCCGGCGCGCAGGGATACCAAAATGTCGCGCCGGGTTGCTTCCGCAATGACGGCAAATACGTCGTCTGTCACCATGCCTCCCACCCTAGCGACATATACGCCGCCAGGCATCAACTATTTCGCCCGTGACCGCCCCGCGTGGGTTGAAGAAGGATCAGTCGAACCAGGGATCAAGGCCGTGCAGCGGGAAAACGGCTTTGCGGGTGGCCATGACGGTGCGGTCCACGGCGTCGTTGGGGTCGAACCCCACTTCCCAGGACCGCCACCAGTGCTCCACGTCATCGCCCATGAGACCCGGGGTGTCCATGCCGAACTTGTCCGAAACATACGTGCGCCAATCCTCCGGCACCGGGGTCTGGAGCGGAACGGGACGCCCGGCGGCGATGGCGATCAGGTGGCTCCAGGAGCGCGGCACAACGTCGGTGACGCTGTACCCCCCGCCGCCCGTGGCGATCCAGCGGCCCTCGCAGTGCCGGGCAGCGAGATTCCCGACGGCGGTGGCCGCCTCACGCTGACCGTCCACACTGATGTTCAGATGGGCCAGAGGGTCACGCCGGTGCGAGTCGCAGCCGTGCTGGCTCACGATGACTTCGGGCTGGAACGCGCCCACGAGCTGCGGCACCACTGCGTGGAAAGCACGCAGCCAGCCGGCATCGCCGGTGCCCGACGGCAGGGCAATGTTGACGGCACTGCCCTCAGCCTGCGGACCGCCGATCTCGTTCGCGAAACCGGTCCCTGGGAACAGCGTGAGTCCGCTTTCATGCAGGGAAATGGTCAGGACCCGGGGGTCGTCCCAGAAGATGCTTTCCGTCCCGTCGCCGTGGTGCGCATCGACGTCGATGTACGCCACGCGGCGGATGCCGCCGTCGAGCAGTCTCTGGACCGCCAGCGCGGAGTCATTGTAGATGCAGAAGCCGCTGGCACGGTCGCGGGCCGCGTGGTGCAGGCCGCCGCCGAAGTTCACGGCGTGGAGCGCGGATCCGTCCAGGATGGCGGACGCAGCGATCAGCGATCCGCCGGCGAGCCTCGCGGCGGCGTCGTGCATGCCGGCGAAGGCAGGATCGTCGTCGGTGCCAAGTCCGCGGGCTTCATCCGGCGACGTCGGGTCATCGCTGACCCGGCGAACCGCGGCCACAAACTCAGGCGAGTGCACGGTTTCGAGTTCGGCATCGGACGCAACCTCCGGAGCCTCCACGGACACGTGCGCAAGGTCCAGCAGGCCGAGGCTGCGGGAAAGCCGGGCCGTCAGGTCCAGCCGGGCAGGAGCCATGGGGTGGCCCGGGCCAAAATTGTAGGCCGTCATGGCCGAATTCCACACCACCATCGTTGGTGGCGCGGGCTGGCTGAGACCGGGCAGGAATGTCATCAATGACAGGCTACCGGAGGACGCCACTGCCCCAGCCCGGCCATTACGCGGGCATTAGTGGTTTACTACTGGAGGAAACAGTTTCAACCGAGGAAAAGCCCCCCATGACGCAACGCCAGTCGAGGCCCCGGAACCCGGCAAGCTGGCACCCCGCCGCACCGGAGCGCGAAGGTCTCTGGATCTTCACCCGCGTACGCGACTTCGTTGACGATATTGCCAATACGTCGCCCGCCCGGCTTGCCCTGAGCGCCTTCGGGGCGGTCTGCCTGGTCTTTACGTTCATCCTCTCGCTGCCCATCTCCTCCGCCACCGGCACAGCCACTCCGATACACCAGGCAATGTTCACGGCGGTGTCCGCGGTCTGTGTGACCGGCCTGACGGTTGTTTCGACGGCGGTGCACTGGTCATTCTTTGGCCAGCTGGTCATCCTGATCGGCATCTTCGTGGGCGGCTTGGGAACCCTGACCCTCGCGTCGCTGCTGGCCCTCATGGTGAGCAAGAAGCTTGGCGTCCGCGGCAAGCTCATCGCGCAGGAAGCCATGAACAACGCCGGCCGGCTCGGTGAAGTGGGTACTCTGCTGCGGATCGTCATCGTGACCTCCGTGGTAATCGAGGGCGTCCTGGCGCTGGCGCTGATCCCCCGGTTCATGACGTTGGGCGAGCCCTTCTGGCAGTCGGTATGGCATGGAGTCTTCTACTCAATTTCCTCCTTCAACAACGCCGGCTTCACCCCGCATTCGGATGGCATTGTGCCGTACGAGACCGACCTGTGGATCCTCATCCCGCTGATGCTCGGCGTGTTCCTGGGCAGCCTGGGTTTTCCCGTGGTCATGGTCCTGCAGCAGAATGGGCTCAACTGGAAAAAGTGGAATCTCCACACCAAGCTCACCATCCAGGTGTCCTTCATCCTGCTGGCCGCCGGCACGCTGCTGTGGGCGCTGATGGAGTGGGACAACGCCCGGACCATCGGCCACATGGACCTCGGCGACAAGATCACGCACTCCCTCTTCGCCTCCGTCATGACCCGCTCGGGCGGGTTCAACCTGGTGGACCAGAACCACATGGAATCCACCACCATGCTGCTGACGGACGCGCTGATGTTCGCCGGCGGCGGTTCGGCGTCCACGGCGGGCGGCATCAAGGTGACCACCATCGCCGTGATGTTCCTCGCCATCGCCGCGGAGGCCCGCGGCGACTCCGACGTGAAGGTGTATGGCCGGACCATCCCGCAGGGCACCATGCGGGTGGCCATCTCAGTGATCGTCGCCGGCGCCACGTTGGTCTCCGTCTCAGCGTTCCTGCTGCTGCAGATCAGCGGCGCATCCCTGGACCGCGTGCTGTTCGAAACCATTTCAGCCTTTGCCACCGTGGGACTGAGCACAAACCTCAGTGCCGAACTGCCGCCGTCGGGCGTGTATGTCCTCACCGCCCTGATGTTCGCGGGCCGCGTCGGCACTGTCACCCTTGCAGCTGGCCTGGCCCTGCGCCAGCGCAGCCAGCTGTACCACTACCCGGAAGAGAGGCCCATCATTGGCTAATTCCTCAGGCGCCCCCAACCGCCCCGCCCACAACGCGCCGGTCCTGGTGATCGGGCTGGGCCGCTTCGGCTCGTCCACAGCCGAGCAGCTCGTGAAACAGGGCCGCGAGGTGCTGGCGATCGAACGCGACCGGAACCTGGTCCAGAAGTGGGCGCCGCTCCTCACCCACGTGGTGGAGGCGGACGCCACCAATATTGATGCGCTGCGCCAGCTCGGTGCACAGGAGTTCAGCTCCGCCGTTTGTGGCGTGGGCACCTCGATCGAGTCCTCCGTGCTGATCACCGTGAACCTGGTGGACCTGGGCATCGAGCACCTCTGGGTCAAGGCCATCACGCCATCACACGGCAAGATCCTCACCCGGATCGGCGCGAACCACGTGATCTACCCCGAGGCCGACGCCGGCGTCCGTGCCGCACACCTGGTCTCCGGCCGCATGCTGGACTTCATCGAGTTCGACGACGACTTCGCCATCGTGAAAATGTACCCGCCGCGCGAGACGGTGGGCTTCACACTGGATGAGTCCAAGGTGCGTTCCAAGTATGGCGTGACCATCGTGGGCGTGAAGTCGCCCGGCGAGGACTTCACCTACGCCCGCCCGGAAACCAAGGTGTCCGCCCGCGACATGCTGATCGTGTCCGGGCACGTGGACCTGCTGGAACGGTTCGCGGCGCGGCCGTAGTCCCCACCCGCGAAGATGTCAGCCGAGCTGCCTGGTGATCTCTGCGGAGCGGTCCGCTGCGGCGCGGGCGCCGGCGGCGATGATGGCCGGAATGCCCCGGTCGTCGAAGGTGGCGATGGCCCTTTCTGTGGTTCCGTTGGGGCTGGTCACTCCCTTGCGCAGGGCCGAGGGATCGGCGCCCGGCTCGGCCAGCATGAAGCCCGCGCCTGCGACTGTCTCCCGCGCAAGGAGCAGCGACAACTCGGGATCCAGGCCCAGCTCGACGCCGGCAGCTGCCATGGCCTCGGCCAGGTAGAACGCGTAGGCGGGACCCGAGCCGCTGATGGCCGACAACGCATCTACCTGATCCTCGCGCACCTCCACCACAGTGCCAGTGGCCCGAAGGATGTCCTTGACGGTCTGGAGCTGTTCCGGCGTGCAGTTGGTTCCGGGTGAGACGGACACGACGCCGCGGCCCAGCTTGGCAGGGGTGTTCGGCATAGCGCGGATCACCGGCTGTCCGGGAGGCAGCGCAGCTTCCAGTTGCGCCAGCGACACGGCTGCGGCCACGCTGACAACGATGGCCTTCGGGGACAGGGAGCGGCTGATCTCGCGCGCCAGGTCGACGGTGCCCACGGGTTTGACGCCAAGGATCACCACCGTGGAGCCCTTGGCCGCGTCTTTGTTGTTGTCCGGTTCCTCTTCGCCAGCGACGGCCGTGATGCCGTGGTGGCGCAAAGCCAGCTCCTCGGCGCGTTCCGCACGCCTGACTGTGGCTATGACGTCGGCGGGGTCCGTCCCGGCGGCCAGGAGGCCGGACAGGATGGCTTCGTTCATGGATCCACAGCCCAGGAAGGCGATTCGGTTGCTCATGCTTCCATCATTGCAGTTCGGGTGGGCCGTTGCAGAAATGGAAACGAATCGGAAAAACCGGGAACCCGCCGAAACCGATTCACAGCCGACTCCCATGTTCGCTGCAGCTTGCACACAACTTCGCCGCCTAACGTAGTTATTACCTCATTGAGGGTGCGAGTGATGCGGCAAGCATGGGGATGTTTGCCCGAGGCGCCGGTGGTTTGCAGCAGGTTTTCCCCCATTTTCCTGCTGTGGACGCCGGCGCTTTCGCGTTAACGCTGTTTTCAAGCCGCGGCGGGCCTTAGGCGGGTGAAGCCTCGATCGTCTGGCGTGCCGCGGCGGGCTCCATGATATGCGGGGCCGGATCCAGCGGACCGGCGAATACCAGCTGGTCGAGCCGGCGCAGGATCAGCCCTTCACGCAGCGCCCACGGGCAGATCCTGATCTTCTTGAACTTGAACATTTCCAAGGCAGCCTCGGCCACCAGAGCCCCGGCGAGCAGTTGGTGCGCGCGGGCCTCTGACACGCCGGGCAGAAAGAGCCGGTCCTCGGACTTCATGGCTGAAATGCGCTGCGCCCACACGCCCAGATCCGTGGCGTTAAGTGTGCGCTTCACGTAGGGCCCTGCTGCGCTCGGGGCTGCTCCGGCGACCCTGGCGAGCGACCGGAAGGTCTTGGAGGTTCCAGCCACAACGTTGGCGCGGCCCAGGCCGTCGAACTGCCTGACCGCCGGGGCGAGGGTGGCCCGGATGTAGCGGCGCAGCTCTTTGACGCTCTTGGCGGAAGGCGGGTCCTCAGCCAGCCAGTCGCGGGTCAGGCGGCTGGCGCCCAGCGGCACCGAAGTGGCCACTTCGGGCAGTTCGTCCTGCCCGAAGGCCATTTCGAAGGAGCCGCCGCCGATGTCCAGGTTCAGGATCGGGCCCGCACCCCAGCCGTACCAGCGGCGGACGGCGAAGAAGGTCATGGAGGCTTCTTCGCTGCCGGTCAGTTCCTGCAGGGTGACAGTGGTTTCGTGCTTGACCCGGGCCAGCACTGCAGGGCCGTTAGTGGCTTCACGGATGGCAGACGTACAGAAAGCCAGAAGGTCGTCCGCTTTGTGCCTGGCGGCAAACTCCCAGGCTTCAAGGACGAATTCGGTCAGCTCGTGCTGCCCTTCGTCGGTGATGTTGCCGTCGGTATCCAGGTATTGGACCAGGGATATGGGCCGTTTGTGCGACGCAAAAGGCACCGGACGCGCGCCAGGGTGGGCATCCACCAGGAGAAGGTGGACAGTGTTTGACCCGATATCAAGGACGCCTAGCCGCATCCTGCCATTATTCCCCCGCCCGGGCCCTCACTCACAACCTGTACTAAAGATGTCAGTTTGCGGAGGCGTCCTCGGGTGCGCCGTCGGGAAGCTCATCCGCCCGCTTGAAGTCGCGCTTGATGTTGGCGACGCCCTCCGGGTTGATCTCAAACCCGTACGCAGCGCCGGGGTTGATCACCATGCCCAATTCCTCGCCAATGTTGGCGATGATGGCTGCACCCTGGGTCCCCAGGACGTTCGGGGCCGCCTCAAGATACTGCTCGTCAACGCGGCTGGGGTGCGAGAACACCGCAAGGACGGGCTCGCCGTCGGCGTTCGCCAATACCAGCGGCTCCACCTGGGAATCCTCCCCCTCGATCCCGTCAGTGCTGATGACGTAGACCTCGCTGTTGAGGAAGGACAGGATGACGTCCACCGGGCTGCCCTCGGGCTGGCCGCCCAGGGCGAGCTTCTCTTCGAGTTCGTTGAGCGGCGTGAGATCGGCTGTGCCGGGCTGTTCAGTCATGTATCTACTCGACCACGTTGGAGAGCCCGGCGCAAACCGCAAACGGGAGGAGCGAAATCCTCGGCGTCCTCGCAAGCTCGGCCAGGGAACCCCGTCGCAGTGGGCCCACCTTAGACGCACGCTGCCGGATTCCTCCCCTCCCGTTTTCTACTGTTTCAACCGGCTCCACCACAGGGCGGAGTTGGGCCGACCGAACACCCGGCGCTTATTTTTTAGCTGGAGCCTTCTTCTTGGCCGGGGCCTTGCGGGCCGTTGTGGCGCGCTTGACCGGACCCTTGGCCCGCTTCTCGGCGAGGAGTTCAATGGCTTGTTCGCGGGTCAGTTCCTCCAGCGACGTGGACCGCGGGACGGTGATGTTGGTGATGCCGTCGGTGATGTACGGGCCGAAGCGGCCTTCCTTCACCACGATGTTCTTCTCGGAAACGGGGTCCGGTCCGAACTCGGCCAGCGGGGCCACCGCGGCACGGGCGCCGCGCTGCTTGGGCTGGGAGTAGATCTCCAGTGCCTGCTCCAGCGTGATGGTGAAGATTTCCTCTTCGGTGCCGATGGAGCGGGAGTCCGTGCCCTTCTTCAGGTACGGACCGAAGCGGCCGTTCTGCACCGTGATGAGGTTGCCTTCGGCGTCCTCACCCAGGGCGCGGGGCAGGCTCATCAGCTGCAGCGCTTCGTCCAGGGTCACGGAATCCACGGTCATGGACGCGAACAGCGAACCGGTGCGCGGCTTGGCCTTGACGGGCTTTTTCGGCGGCTTCGGCTTGCCGTTCTTGTAGTACTCCACGGGCTGGTTGGCCAGCTGTTCCTCGGTCATCTCCGGGATGACTTCGGTGACGTACGCGCCGTAGCGGCCGTTCTTGGCGACAACGCTGTGGCCGGTGTGAGGGTCGTCGCCCAGTACGCGTTCTTCCGGCGCAGCCGTTTCCATCAGTTCGATGGCCTTCGCCGCCGTCAGTTCGTCCGGCGCCAGGTCCTCGGGGACGTTGGCGCGGGAGTTCTCCACGATTTCGCCGGTCTTGGCGTCCACCGTGGCAGCGGAGCTTTCCAGGTACGGGCCGAATTTGCCCACCCGCAGCGTGATCTCATCCGTGATGGGAATGGAGTTGATTTCCCGGGCGTCGATCTCGCCCAGGTTGTTCACGATGCTGAGCAGGCCCGGGTCGGAGTCTTCGCCGTAGTAGAAGTGCTTGAGCCAGGCGGACCCAACGGCTTGGCCGTTGGCGATCTTGTCCAGGTCGCCTTCCATGTCCGCCGTGAACTCGTAGTCCACATAGTCCGTGAAGTGCTGCTCAAGCAGGCGGATCACGGAGAACGCGATCCAGCTGGGCACCAGCGCGGAACCCTGCTTCCGGACGTAGCCGCGGTCCTGGATGGTGGAAATGGTGGAGGCGTAGGTCGACGGGCGGCCGATGCCCTTCTTTTCCAGCTCGGCGGTCAGCGACGCTTCGGTGAAGCGCGGAGGCGGCGAGGTTTCGTGGCCCACAGCCACAATGTCCGACGCCGTGAGGGCATCGTCCTTGGCCACGTTCGGCAGCCGCCGGGCTTCGTCGGAGTCGTCGTCCCCGCGGCTTTCGTCCTTGCCTTCTTCATAGGCGGCCAGGAAGCCCGGGAACGTGATGACGGTACCGGAGGCGGAGAACTCAGCGTCCCGGCCATCGGTGGCCACGGCACCCAGGCGGATGGTCGCCGTCGAGCCCTTGGCGTCACCCATCTGGGATGCGACGGTGCGCTTCCAGATCAGTTCGTACAGGCGGAACTCGTCGCCGGAGAGCTGCTTGGCCACCTGCGCCGGGGTGCGGAAGGAGTCACCGGCGGGGCGGATGGCCTCGTGGGCTTCCTGCGCGTTCGCAGCCTTGCTGGTGTACACGCGGGGCGACGCCGGGATGTACTCCGGGCCGTACAGCTCGGAGGCCTGGCGGCGGGCGGCCGTGACGGCTTCGTCGCTCAGCGCCGAGGAGTCGGTACGCATATAGGTGATGTAGCCGTTTTCGTACAGCCGCTGGGCCACCTGCATGGTGCTCTTTGAGGAGAAGCGGAGCTTGCGGCCGGCCTCTTGCTGCAGCGTGGAAGTGGTGAACGGCGCCGCCGGACGGCGTGTGTACGGCTTGGTATCCACGGACCGGACGCGGAAGTCCGCATCCTGGAGACCGGCGGCCAGTGACGTGGCGAGTTCCTCGTTGAGGTGCGCGGCATTGCGCGACGTGAGGACACCGTCGTCGTTAAAGTCCCTGCCCGAAGCGACCTTGGCCCCGTCAACCGCAGCGAGTTTCGCCTTGAACGAACCGGAACCGGCGCCGAACTGGCCCGTCAGGTCCCAGTACGAGGCGGCCTTGAAGGCCATGCGTTCGCGTTCACGGTCCACCACCATGCGGGTGACCACGGACTGGACGCGCCCGGCGGACAGGCCGCGGGCAACCTTGCGCCAGAGCACGGGGGAAATCTCGTAGCCGTAGAGCCGGTCCAGGACGCGGCGGGTTTCCTGGGCGTCCACCAGGGCGGTATCAACATCGCGCAGGTTGTCCATGGCGCGGTGAATGGCTTCCTTGGTGATTTCGCCGAACGTCATCCGGTACACGGGGACCTTGGGCTTGAGCACTTCCAGCAGGTGCCACGCGATGGCCTCGCCCTCGCGGTCCCCATCGGTTGCGAGATAGAGGGCGTCGGCATCCTTGAGCGCGGCCTTCAGCTCGGTGACCTTTTTCCGCTTGTCCGCGGACACCACGTAATACGGTTTGAAGTCGTTTTCGATGTCGACGGCGAACTTGCCCACCGAGGTTTTCTTCAGTTCTGCAGGAAGCTCAGACGGCTGCGGCAGGTCGCGGATGTGACCAATGGAGGCCTCTACGATGAAGCCCTCGCCGAGGTACTTGGCGATGGTCTTGCTCTTGGCCGGAGACTCCACAATCACGAGTTTCTTGCCTGTTTTGGCCTTGCTTGGCACGGTGCTCCTACAGAAAAAGGTTGCTCGGGCAGATGAGCCCATATTGGCCTAGTTCACCATATTTTGGACAATAGTGCGCATTCATGTGGAAAACCCGTTGACTCATCAGGCACATCCGGGACCCCGATTTGGGGTGTTCCGGGGCCCGCCAAACCGCTATTCAGCAGGCTCGGAAGGAACCAGGAAACCGTCGCTGACCAGGTTCGCGACGTCGTCGAGCAGCCTGGTCCGGAACGCGTCGCCGTCGAACCCGCCCTCTCCGGCAAGGCTCCCGCCGAGCAGCGCCGCGAGGGCTCCGATGATCTGGCCGACGGAGAGGTCACCGTCGGAGGCGGAGACAAATCCGGCGAGTTCGGTGGTGAGCAGATTGGTCCGGCGCAGGCCCGCGCCCTGGCGCAGCAGGATCACGCCGGGGTGCTCGGCGCCGGGGCGCTGATGGCGTTCCTCGGTGACGTCGTCCGCGACGAGCAGGTGCGCGTCCGCCAGGCGGTTGGCGGCCAGCCAGTCGGAACGCTCGACGGCGGCGCCCACGTGAGGCCCGATGGGCTGCTCAATGGGGTACGTGATTTCCTCGAAACGGCTGATGGAGGCGGCGCCGGATTCCGACAGCGGCCGGCGCAGCCAGATCATCCCGAAGCCGATCCCCGCCACGTTCCGGGAGGCGAAGTCCGCCAGGTAGGCGGCGTAGGCGTCCCGGTAATGCTTCCGGTCGCGGGATTCGGACGCGTCCTGCAGCCACGTTTCGGCGTACTGCTCCGGGCCCACCTGCTCGCGCTGGATGAACCAGGCATCCGCGTCCGGACCGATCCAGCTCTTGGGCCGTATGTACCACTCGGTCCCCGCGGGAATTTCCCAGTTGCCCAGCAGCTGCGCGGTGCCGCCCGGGGCCAGGGCACCGGGCAGCGCCGCCACGAGCGAGGACACAATGTCATCGCCGGGCAGCCCGCCGTCACGGTAGGTGAACTGCCCGGACGCGTGCTCGCCCAAGGTCCGCGGCGTGATCACAAACGGCGGGTTGGACACCACCAGCTCGAATTCCTCCCCGGCCACCGGCTCCAGGAGCGAACCCAGCCGAAGGCTGACCCGGTCCTCCAACCTGTCCGGGTCCAGGTGCAGGGCCGCGGCATTAAGCAGGAGGTTGAACCGGGTGAAGGCCAGCGCCCGTGTTGAGATGTCCGTTGCCGTCACGTGCTCGGCATGGTGCAGGAGGTGGAAGGACTGGATGCCGCAGCCCGTGCCCAGGTCCAGGGCCTTGGCGACGTGGCGGCGGACGGTGGTCTGCACCAGCGTGGTGGACGCCTGCCCGATCCCCAGCACGTGGTCGTGCCGGAGCATGCCGGCCTGCTGGTGCGCGGCGAGGTCGCTGGCCACCCAGAGCTCGGCGCCGCCGCTGCCGTCCTCATTGGCGTCCCAGCCGTACGGCCGCAGATCCGCTTTCGCCTGCAGCAAGTCCTGCGCCGGCTGATCGGCGGCGGGCAGCTCAGGGCCGGGCCGATCTGGGCCGGGCACGGGCTCGAGCAGCCCCAGCTCCACCAGGCCGTCCGCCCGTACTCCCGGCAGCGCGGCGTCGAGCGTTTCCCGTTTTTGCGGTTCCGCCAGGAGCCAGAGACGGACGACGGCGGCGAGCGCCGCCGTCGTCTTCTCACCGTGCGCAGCCTCACCCCCTGCCGCATCAATCTGAAGGGCGCTTTCGGTGGCCAGCAGCGCCGGGATGATCTGGTCCCGGTTCAGCGCGCGGTACGCTGACTCGCCCAGCAGCCCCGCCACGCCGTCGAGCGTGTAATCCACCCGGCGCAGGTCCGCGGCGAGCGCCGTCAGCAGCCCGGGGAGGTCGCTGCGCGGGGCATCGGGGGTGTTGCCGGCCAGGAAAAGCGTGGAATCAGTCACCGCCCAAGTCTATTGGCGGGCACGCTTCCTCCTGACGGGCTACAGGTTCTCCGCGGCGTAGATCTTCAGGGCATCCCGGACGAAGCCGGCACCCTCCGCGCCGCCGTAGTTCTTCGCGAAGCGGGGGTCAGTAACGTACATTTCGCCGAGCCCGGTGACGTATGCCTTGACGTCAGCGTTGCCCTTGCCGTCAGCCTGGCCGCGGGCGTCCGACGCCGGGGTGCCCGGGATGCCGGTCAGCCATTCGACGTGCCGCCTCGCGATGTCCTGGGCCTCCGCGCTGTCCGGTGCTATACCCCCAGTGGCGGCGGCGATCCAGTCCTTGCCCAGCTGCTGCGATCGCTGCTTCCACGCCGCCTTCTCCTCGGTGCTCATGCCGCGCCACCACGAATCCCCCTTCGCGTAGGCGTCCTTGCCCCAGCGTTCCTCCACTTCGTCCTTGTACTGGGTGTGGTCGAAACCGTTGAACATGTCTTCTGCCATGATTTCGCCACCTCCTTTCACTGCCTCGATGGTTTGTGTGACCGACGCGATCTGCCGCGCAAGCCTGTCCTGTTCCTGCTTGAGCCATTCGAGATGCCCGGTGAGTGCCTGGGCGGCGTCCGTTTCATCGTCGAGCACCTGGCTGATCACCGGCAGGCCCAGCCCCAGCCCGCGCAGAAGCAGGATGCGCTGGAGCTGCACCAGCGCCGCCTGGTTGTAGTAGCGGTAACCGTTGTGGCCGGTGCGGCTGGGCTTGAGCAGGCCGATGTCGTCATAGTGCCGCAGCGTCCTGCTGGTGGTCCCTGCGATCCGGACGATGTCCTGGATGGACCAGTCCATGTATTCTTCCTTTCCTGCTCTGTTTGCGGGATGGTTCGGACGTTCTGGTCCGGCTGATGGTTCAACGATAAATCTTGACGTAGCGTCAAGGTCAAGGGACTGAATCACGGAGCACAGATGGAGCCGGGTAAGTTGGAAGCATGGCTGTTATTCCTTCGTCCTTTCCGCGCGCCCTCTCCGCTGTGGCTGCCGCAGCTGTCCTCCTGGGCCTCTCTGCCTGCGCGCAGCAGCTTTCGGTGGAGAACGCCGATGTGCCGGCCTGGAAAGCCACGGCACTGCCGTCGGCCAGCGGCGTTGTTGCCGAGGACTCCGGCAAGATTCTCAACGCCCAACCCATTGACCATACGGAGAACGTGCCGGCAGGCAAGTACACGCTGACACTCGTCTGTGAAGGCGGCGGCAAGGCCTTCCTCGCAGTGCGGTCCGGAGGCAAGGAACTCGCCGACCTCGGGGCCGCCTGCTACGGTGCCCGGGAGTCCATCAAAATCACACTCCCGGAACCCGGACCGCTGCAGCTCAGCGCCTCCAGCGTCGACGCACCGCTGATCTACGCCTACCAGCTGGTAACTGCGGGTTAAGTCCCTTCGAATCCACCATGCGGCTGACCGCCGGACGGGTGATGCCCGAGGCTCTGGATTGGGGTCCCTGCCCGGCATAGAGTCGGAGTATGCCCGCAACGCAGGGGGCGCCGCCGCCCCGCAGGGCGGTACTTCGTCCGGGCGCTTGCCCGTCCCGGTCAGTCTCCGTGCGCACCCGGGTGAGGGCCGCCGTCGTACTCTGGACGGCGGGCGCACTCGTGGCCGGAACTGCGCTCGCCGGATGTGAATACACGTACGACGAAGGGTGGCGTCCCGCCGAGGCCCCGGCCGCGCCGGAGGTGACCGAGCCGGGGCCGAGCGCTGAGCTGTGGCGGAACGATCCCGTCAGCGAGGCTGAAATGGAGGCCTGGCTGACGGAGTCCCAGGTGGGGCCCGGCCTGCAGGTGGCGCATAGGACGTTCGGCCTGTTGCGCGCGGAAGAAGTCCGAACGGACGCCACGGAGCCCCTCCCCGCCGGAACCTACGTCCTGGTGCTGGTGTGCCGCAGCCAGCGGCGCGTCGACTTCAAAGTCCGCAATGACGAATTCACCATGGTGGACCTCAGCCTCCGCTGCGGATCACGGCGCGAAAGCGTGATCTACCTGCCCAAGGAAACGGTGCTGCATTTCCAGGTCGAAGCGCAGTCCCCCGCCAATTTCGCGTACCGGCTGTCCCGGCTCTGAACTTTTATGCCTGCCGGCTCTGAACTTTCAGCCAGCCGGCTCTGAACCGGCAGCGGGGCTCAGACCATGCAGCTCAGGCCACGCAGCCTTCGGGGCAGCGCAGCGTCTCCGGGCTGGCGGCACACTCGGCGCAATACAAGGTCAGCGTGCGGCAGCTCGGGTTGGAACAGTTCTCGAACTTGCTGGTGGGCGCGGCACAGCGGACGCACTCACCGATGGTCTTGGCGTCCTCGCTGAATTCCAGGTGCATGCGCTTGTCGAACACGTAGAGCGAGCCTTCCCAGAGGCCCTGGTCCTTGAACGTTTCGCCGTAGCGGACGATGCCGCCGTCGAGCTGGTACACCTGCTTGAAACCGCGGTTCACCATCAGACTGGAGAGCACCTCGCAGCGGATGCCGCCGGTGCAATAGGTGACCACCGGTTTGTCCTTGAGGGCGTCGTACTTGCCGGAGTCGAGCTCCTTGATGAAATCGTGGGTAGTGGCCACGTCAGGGACGATCGCGTCCTTGAACTTGCCGATCTGGGCCTCGAAGGCGTTGCGGCCGTCGAAGAACACCACGTCCTCGCCGGCCTGTTTGGTGGCCTCCACCAGTTCGTGCAGTTCCTCGGGCTTGAGGTGCGTGCCGCCGCCCACCACACCGTGCTCATCCACCTTGAGTTCGCCTGGCGCGCCGAAGGAGACGATCTCGTCCCGGACCTTAACGCTCAGCCGCGGGAAGTCCTCCGCGCCGCCGTCGGACCATTTCACGTCGATGCCGTGGAATCCCTTGTATTCGCGTGTGGTCTTCACGTATTGCTTGACGGCGCCGATCTCGCCGCCCACCGTGGCGTTGATGCCGTCCTTGGAAAGGAGGATGCGTCCGGTCAGCCCGAGTTTTTCGCACAGGGCACGCTGCCAGAGCCGCACCGCGTCCGGATCAGCGATGGGGGTAAAGCCGTAAAAGAGCACAATTCGGTTCAAAGCCACGTATTTAAGGGTACTGGGTTGCCGGAGAACGGACCCGCCGATTGGCCGGGGGCTAAGGCTGCGCCGCTGCGATGGCGGCGTCGCACCTGTTCAGGGCGGTTTCGGCCGTCCGGTACCCCAGGACGACGACGGCGAACGGCACCGCGGTTGCCGTCACGGCGGCCCCGAAAGCACCAGCGCCATTGTTGAGGGCGAGTTCTGCCGCACCGTCACCAACGAGGCGCGGCACCACAAACAGGACCACGGCAGTAAGAAGCCCACCAAGTCCCGGCCGTTGCGCTCCTTCGGGCTCGGAGCGTGATCCCAGAAAGTCCAGCGGGCGCTTCGAATTCCGGTAGGTCAGTGCGCCGGCCACCAGCGGGACGAGCCCGCCGGCAAGCCAGACCCAGTAAGCCACGCCCGTGGCCGTCTCCCAATACCTGGCGCCGCCCACCATGGCCACCATTAAGGCGACACAAACCAGCAGGGACAGCGGAAAAGTGTTCTTGGACGGTTCCTTGGCGGCGGGCATGCCGTCAGTCTTGTCCTGTCACGATTGCATAGGCAAGTCACATCGGGGGCACCCTACCCCTGTTGCTTGTGTCGGGGCTGGAATACTCTCATGACATGAGTCCGGACGCCTTGGTTGAAGACATCACACGCCTTCTTGAAGTCTGGGTAGCTGGCTGGGCCGGCTGCCGCGGTTACCAGACCTCAGTTGAGGGCCGCTTCCCCGCTGCACTGCGGGCCGACACCTCCGGGGAGTGGGAATACTTCGCCCATGACCCCTCCGAGAATGAGTTCGCTGCCCTGGCTGCGAAGACCGCCGAGGCCCCGGCCAGGGTCCTGACCATCCTCACCAATGATGTTGCCCGCTTCAGTGCACTGGCCCAAAAACACGGGCTGAACGTCACGTCCGCATCGCAGGCCATGATGATTGTGGACATGGCCACGCAGGATACGGAAGATCCGTGGCTCTCCGACGACGAATTGAACCTGGTCACCTCCCAGCTCGACGGCGTCCACCACGCAGTGGTCCGCTCGAGTGACACTGTAGCGGCGAGCGGCAGGGCTTTTGTGGTGGGCGAGACTGCAGTGTTCGACAAGATTGTGGTCCAACCCGCGTTCCAGCGCCGCGGACTGGGCAGCTTCATCATGAAGGCCCTTGCGGCGCAGGCCATCGGACCGTATGTGGAGAACGGCCTGCTGCTGGCCTCGATCGACGGCCAGAAGCTGTATTCCCACTTGGGCTGGTCAACTGTTTGCCGCGTGCTGATGCTGTCCACGTCCGACGAAGGCGCAGACCTTTCCGTGGGGTGATTTTTCCCCGGGTGAAAGAATGTTGGGGTGAACCCCCATGACTCCCTGATTCCATTGCTGGGCCGAGGCCCGGACCCGGAACAGCTGCGTCATGTCCGCACCATCCCAGCCCGGCAGGCAGTCCACGAACCGTGGCCAACGTGGGCGCACCCGGATCTGGTGGCCGCTTATGGCTCCCTGGGCATCCACGAGCCGTACCGGCACCAGATCCAAGCCGCCAACCTGGCCCACGGCGGCGAGCACGTGGTCATCGCCACCGGCACCGCCTCCGGAAAGTCCCTGGCCTACCAACTGCCGGCACTTGACGCCATCCACCGCTCCGAACTGCGCGTCCTGTCCGAACCGGGAAAAATCCACGACGACGGCGCCGTGACACTCTACCTCTCCCCCACGAAGGCTCTCGCTGCCGACCAGCTCGCAGCCATCCGTTCCCTGAATCTGCCCACCGTACGGGCCGAGACGTACGACGGCGATACCGAACCCGCGTCCCGCCGGTGGATCCGGGACCACGCCAACTTCATCCTGGCGAATCCGGACATGCTCCACTTCGGCATCCTTCCCAATCACGCCTGGTGGGCCAGCTTCTTCCGGCGGCTGCGGTACGTGATTGTGGATGAGGCCCACAGCTACCGCGGGGTGTTCGGCTCGCACGTGGCCAACCTGATGCGCCGGCTGCGACGCATCTGCGCGTACTACGGTGCCGGGACCACCCACCCCGGTCCGGTGTTCATCGCCGCGTCTGCCACGGCATCTGAGCCAGGCTCATCCTTCGGCCGCCTGATCGGGGCGCCGGTCCGGGCCGTTGCCGAGGACTGCTCGCCGCACGGTTCCACTACGGTGGCTTTCTGGGAGCCTGCGCTGACCGATCTCAAGGGCGAGAACGGCGCCAGGGAACGCCGCACCGCCGTTGCTGAAACGGCCGATCTGCTGGCGAACCTGGTTTCGTCCCGCATCCGGACCATCGCCTTCATCAAGTCCCGCCGCGGTGCGGAGACAATCGCTTCGATCACCAAGCGCCTTCTGGACGAAGTGGACCCCAGTCTTCCCCAACGCGTGGCCGCCTACCGTTCCGGCTACCTTCCGGAAGAACGCCGGGCCCTGGAAAAGGCACTCCGCTCCGGCGAACTGCTGGGTGTCTCCAGCACGTCCGCCCTTGAACTGGGCATCGACATTTCCGGGCTGGATGCCGTCCTGGTCGCGGGCTGGCCAGGCACCAGGGCGTCGCTGTTCCAGCAGATCGGCCGGGCTGGGCGCGCGGGCCAGGATGCGATTGCCGCGTTTGTGGCCAGCGATGATCCGCTCGACACCTACCTGGTGAACCATCCCGAGGCGATTTTCGACGTGTCGGTGGAGGCCACCGTCTTTGATCCCTCCAATCCCTATGTGCTGGGGCCCCATCTTTGTGCCGCCGCCGCGGAGCTTCCGCTGGGCGTGGCTGAGCTTGGCCTGTTCGGCGGCACAGCAGAGAAGTTGTTAGGGCAGCTCGTGGCGCAGGGCTATTTGCGCCGCCGGCCGGCGGGCTGGTTCTGGACGCACTCCCAGAGCGCTGCGGCCATGGTGAACCTTCGTGCCGACGGAGGCGGACCGGTGAGCATCGTTGACGCCGACACCGGCTCCCTCCTCGGGACCATGGATTCGCCCCAGACGCACTACCAGGCGCACACAGGTGCCATCTATGTGCACCAGGGCGACAGCTATGTGGTGGAGGACCTGAACGAAGACGACCACTGCGTGGTGGTCCGGCGCGCCAACCCCGACTACTACACAACGGCCCGGGACGTGACCCAGATCGAAGTGCTCGAAACACTCCGGACCGAGCACTGGGGCGATATCGCCGTCCACTTCGGTGATGTGAAAGTGACAACACAGGTGGTTTCCTTTCAGCGCAAGGCCTTGATTTCAAACGAAATCCTGGGCGAGGAGCCGCTGGAGCTGGGCGCCCGGGACCTGTTCACGAAGGCCGTCTGGTTTGTGGTGGAGAACCGTTCGCTGACGGGCGCCGGGCTCATCGAGGCGCAGTTCCCGGGGGCCCTGCACGCCGCCGAACACGCAGCGATCGGCCTGCTGCCGCTGGTGGCCTCCAGCGACCGCTGGGACATCGGCGGAGTATCCACCGCCATCCACGCCGACACCGGCGCGCCCACCATCTTTGTGTACGACGGGCACCCCGGCGGTGCCGGCTTTGCCGAACGGGGCTTCGACAAGGCAAAGGTGTGGCTCTCGGCGACGCGCGACGCCATCAAGGCGTGTGAATGCGAGTCGGGCTGCCCGTCCTGCGTCCAGTCCCCCAAATGTGGGAACAAGAACAATCCGCTGGACAAGGCTGCCGCCGTCACGCTCATCGACGTCCTCCTTAAAGACGCGCGCGAAAGGCCTCTCCGCAGTGCGGAATTCCTGGCGAGCACGGAGCCGTTCAGCACCACAGGCGCTCAGGGCGGCGGTCCGGCCCGCGCCTGACCGGTTGCGGCGCCAACCAGTATGCGTGCATTTAGCTCCGTTCGGACCATGACGGTCTGGCCGGCCCCTTCCGTACAGCTGACGAGGGCCGCCTCATGGCGGCCTGCTACCTCGGCGGCCACCGTGCAGGGGTCTCCCGGAGTGATCCCGCGCAGGGCATCGGCCGCGGCAAGGGCAGCGAGGTCCGCCGCTGCCGCTGCCCTGCTGGCCATCACCGCGGACTGTGCGAACAACAGCATCAGGGCCATCGCCATGATGACAACCAGCGCCAGTCCCGCAGCCAGTACTGTTCCCGAACCGCGCTCCGGGTTGTCCCGGAATTGCCTGTTCACAACGGCGCCTCCTCCGGGGCCCCGACCGGCTCCAACCCCGGAGTGGCCGCGGCAGCCGGCGTTTCGCTCCGCGTGGTGGCCTTGGCCGTGAGGGTCCAGGGCACAGTTGCCCCCAGCGGTCCGCCCACACCGTCAGCCACCGTAACGCTGAGCCACTCGCCGTCAGACGCAACGGACGCCGTTGCCGACGTCCCCGCCAAGGTCCTGACGATCCCCTGCACTGCGGCCGGGTCCTCGCCGCGGGCCAACGCCCTGGCGCCGGCCCGCGCCGCCTCCTCGAGCCTGAGCTGCGTGACGCCCGCGGAGGCTCCTGCCAGGAGCAGTGCGAGGAGCAACAGTACTGCCGGCAGCGCTACCGCGAACTCCGCCGTCACGGCGCCATGGGCATTCCCCGGCCCACGGCGCCAGCGACGGAGTGCGGCCGCCGGTCCCAGCGCCACGCGGCTTTCCACGCCTTGGTTCCGGAAGCGGCCACAGCGGCTGCTCCGGCCATCAGCCCGTGGCAGCGCTGCCGGCGGCAGACTCATGGCAAGGCCAGCGCCGTGCGGATGAGGTTCAGCAGGAATCCGCGCACTTCGTCGCTGCGGAGAATGAAGACGAGAAGTCCGGCGAAGCCAACCGCGGCAAGGGTAGCTATGGCGTATTCGGCCGTCGCCATTCCGGCCTCTGAAGCTGTGAGCCGGGGCCGGCGCTTTTTCGCCTCGCTGGCACCGGGGTATAGCTCCACGACGTTGCCAACGGCCTCTGGGGCCACCTCCCGTTGGCAGGTACACGCGCCCAGTCCTGCATTGGCAAGTACTACGGAGTCCCATGCGGGGGTCCCCGCAACTCCCGTGCTGAGCTCCGGCGCAGGGGCGGCGCAGGGGCGGCGCAGGGGCTGTTTTGGATGATGGTCATGGTGACGGTTTCCCTTCTGTGCTCCGGCCGAGTTGCCGGCTGATTTCGACTCTTCCCGGCTCCGCAGATCTCGGTAAGTGCAAACATCCCGTAAGTGGATAAGCGCCGCTTTGAGCGGATTGTGGAGGACGGGACGGGGTGTGGAGGAATGGACCGTAGCCCAAATCCCGCGGTCAGGACCCGGACGGCACCAGTGCCAGCAGGACCGGGACTACGCCCAGGCAGATGAAGGCCGGGAGCGAGCACAGGCCCAGCGGAATGACCAGCTTCACGCCGAGGGAGGCCGCCCGTTTCTCCGCAGCGCGGAATCTTTCCCGGCGCAACCTCGCGGCCTGTGCGTAAAGGATGGCCGACGACGGCGCTCCGGTCAGGGCGGCGAATCCCAGTGCGTCACGCAATTCCAGGATTACAGGAAGACGGACTTCGGAACTGCGCCAGGCTGTCTCCCAGTCGGCTCCGATGGCGAGCGCAGACACCACCGGACGCAGCGCCTTGCCGTAGTCCGCGGAGGCCGAGGCCGCGACGAGTTCCAGGGACCGGCCAATGCCAGACCCCGCGTCCAGCATCGCGGCCACGAGCTCAAGCATCATTGCCGTGTCGCGCAATCCGTGAAGGCGGCCGCCTTGAGTGAGTGCTTCATCGGCCCCATGCGGCCCGGCGCCCACGTCCCCTCGCAGCCTGAGCAGTCGCTTTCGGACTCGGCTTGGCTGCGAAAGGGCAAGGCAGGCGGCAGCAGCCAGAACAACGGCCGAGGCAAGCCCCGGCACAAGAATGTCCGTCATGGCACACCGGCCCCGGCGGCAGCACCGACCAGGCGGGCGGACCAGATTCTTCCGGTGATGGTGAGGCCCACGCCCGCGGCGAGGGCCGCCAGACCCAGCGGGGTCCCGATCAGGATGGCCAGGGGATCCACGCCCAACGCCATTCCCAGGCCCAGTCCCATCAGCGGGAGCCAGGTCAGGAGACCTACCGTGGCCTTGGGCCCGGCGAGCGCTGTCTGCCGTGCGGCCTCGGCGTCGTCTTCCACTTCCAGTTGGGCCGCAAACCTCGCCAGGACGTCCGCCAGTGGACAGCCGCTGGCTTCGGCAATGTCAAAGCAGGCGGCCAGCTCACACCAGATCCGTAACTCCCTGCTGTCGGCGCGCGAAAACTCCGATTGCACGGCCTTCCGGATCGCCTCCGACACGGGTGCGCCCCGGAACGCTGCTGCCCGGACGGCGCCAAGCATCACCAGGGAACCTGCGCTGAGGCTCGGACCGCTGCGCCCGGCCGCTGACCCGCGGATTGGTTCCGCCCGTCCGCCAAGGTCCTGCGATGCGCGTGAACCTGCACCCGTAGTTGCGGAATCTGGCTCCCGACGGCCACCGTGGACCAGCCACAGTTCATCCCATAGCCGTGCCGGAGTGCGGCCGCCCTTCAGCAGCGCAGCAAGCTGCTGCACCACAAGGGTCAGTGACAGGTCATTCCGTTCCGGTCCGGCACGGAGCGACCTGCGCCACGAGCCGCCCGTCCTGGTGCCACCAGCCCCGCCCTGAACCCGAGAGGCGAAGCCTGGTCCTGCACTCCCCACGGCCCGCCGGAAACGGCCTGTGGCACCGCCGGGCGGGCTGAAGAGCAGCACGACCGCCAGCACGAGGACCACGGCCAGCAGAAGGGTCATACGGCGGCACCCGCCTCGAGGGACAGTCCCAGCCGCTTGCTCATCGCCTCCCAGGCTGGACCGGTGCCGACCTGGCCGCGTCTGGCCTCCAACGCCGGAACCACGGTTAGACCGCCGGGACCGTCCTGCACCACGCCCACGCAGGCAACATGCCGCCCGTGGCCGGACCGCTCCACGTGGACCACAACGTCCAAGGCGCTGGCTGCCTGCAGCCGGACCGCGTCCTGGCCCATGCCTGCCAGTGCTCCCAAAGCTGTCAGGCGGGCCGGGACAGCGGTGGCAGCGTTCGCATGGATGGTCCCTCCCCCGCCGGTGTGGCCTGTGTTCATGGCGGTCAGGAGTTCCCGCACCTCGGCCCCACGGCATTCCCCCACCACCAGCCGGTCCGGCCGCATCCGCAGTGCCTGCCGGACGAGTTCGCCGAGATCCACTTCGCCGCCGCCTTCGAGGTTTCCGTGACGGGACTCCAGCGACACAATGTGCGGATGGACGGGGTTCAGTTCGGACGCGTCCTCGATCAGGACCAGCCGTTCCGCCGGGGAGCACAGCCCCAGCAGTGTGGACAGCAACGTGGTCTTTCCGGAACCCGTGGCCCCGCTGATCAGGAAACTCAGCCGCTGCTCAACAACCCGTTCAAGGACCTCCTGGACCGTGCTGCCGAACATGCCGCCGGCACGGAGTTCGTCCATGGAGAAGACCTGCTCCCGCCGGATGCGGACGCTCAGCAAGGTGCCGGCGGTGGAAATCGGCGGCAGGACGGCGTGGACGCGGTATCCGCCCTCAAGCCTGACATCAACGCACGGGGACCCGTCGTCCAGCCGCCTGCCGCCGGCGGCCACCAGCCGCGATGCCAAGGCCCGCACCTGTGCCTCGCCGGAAAACGAAACCCCTGCCGGTTCGAGGCCCTGACCCCGGTCGATCCAGACCGAGTCCGGGGCGTTGACGAAGATGTCGGTGACGTGCACGTCCCGCGTCAGTTCCTGGAGTAGGCCGAGCCCGTTCAGCTCGGCGCTGATCCGTTCCACGGCGGCAAGGGAGCCGGCAGTCCCCAGCAGCCGGCCGGTGGCCTGGACGGCGGCGGCAACCCGGGACGGGGTGACAGGTCCGGCGTCGGCCATGACTGACTCACGGACGGTTTCCAACAGTGCCGAATCCAGAAAGCGCGGATCCAGGACACGGGCCTGCCGACGGCGTGCCCCCGTCCGCTGGTCCTGGGGCGACGGCGGCGGGACTGGCCGCTGCGCGCTCACGGCAGGTCTCCGACAGGGATCTCGCCGTCCAGCAGATCGAGCACTGAGGCGGCAAAATGCCTGACACTCCGTCGTTTGCCCACGTCAAGGAGCCTGCCGTTTTCCCCGGCAGCCGTAACGCCGCGCAGCTCCGGAACGCGGCCCTGGACCGGCAGCCCGACGGCGTCCGCAATGAGTCCGGCGTCCAGCGCGGCACCGGCCTTGCCCCGGACCAGGAGGGCTGCCTCAACCGGCGGAAGCTCGTGCAGCAGCCGGGCCGTGGCCACCGCTGCCTTCAGCTGCGCCGGAACAACCACCAGGATGCGGTCACAGTCCCAGGCAAACATACGCACGGGTTCGGTGCCCCGACCGATGTCCACCACCACCAGTTCATAGCCCCGCCGGCCCGCATCTAGGACGCCGCCGGTGGTGGCGGCATCCACCGGTGCCTGGCGGTCGCGGCTGCCGGGCCAGGACAGGAAGGAAAACCCGCCGGCTACCGGCAGTGAGTCGGCCAGCTGCTCGGGATCGATGCTTCCGCTCGCGTCGGACAGGTCAGGCCAGCGCAGCCCCGGCGTCTCCTCAGCTGCCAGCGCCAGTTCCAGGCCACCGCCCCACGGGTCGCCATCAACCAGCAACACGCGCACACCGAGCCCGGCTGCCGCCTGGGCGATCCAGATTGCCGCGGTGGTGGCACCGGCACCGCCGCAGCCCCCTGTTATCCCGAGGACCAGTCCTCCCGCTTCGGGTGACCGCGACCGGCTCAGGTACTCTGCCAGCCAGGCCGCGGCATCCGGAAGCACCGCCACCCGCTCCGCTCCGAGGGCTGTGGCCAGGTGCCAGAGACTGTCCCCCTCCCCGTTCAGGCCCACCAACACGGCAGGGGCCCGCCGCCGCGGCGGCAGCTCGCGGACATCGCTCCCCACCAATACTGCGGCCGCGGCGTCCCAGTACTTGGCGGCATCAGCCACGTCCGCCACCACCCGCAGCTGGCCGCCAGCGGCAGCCACAATCCGTTCCACTTCGCCCTGCAGAAAGTCGTAGCCGGTGACCAGGAGGACCTCGGCACCAGCGGGGTCCGGCAGCCAGGCTCCCGCGGCCTGTGCCGAGGCAGGCGCACAGGACGTGGAACCACCGGACCTGGAACCACGGGCCTGGGAACCACCGGATTCAGATCCTTGGGGAGGGGAGGGCCGGGCACGGGACAGCTGGGCGGAAGGCCGCTCGGAAGGGGGTGGCGATAGCTGGTGCCTGCTCATGCAGCAACTCTCCACCGAACTCAAGGGGGAGAAACAGGGCCATGCCACCGTATGTGGACAACTCCATCCACCCGGCCGATAGGCCGGACAGAAAGACGGGCCGAACGGCCGGGCCGTTACTGCTTCCCGTATTTGCGGTGGACGGCCTGCTTACTGACCCCAAGGCACAGGGCAATGGCTTCCCAAGACAGACCGGCCTGCCTCGCCTTGCGAACCAGGGCCGCTTCGGCGCGGCGGACCTCCTTCTGCAGTTCCGCCACTGCGTACAGCGCTTCAGCGGGACCTTTCCCGTCCATTGATGCGACCAGCGTTTTCATCCTTTCTACCTCCATTCGTCAACTTTAGTTGACGAATGGAGGGGCGTCAACATATATTGACCGCAGGGGATTGGGGCTTGAATGTCCCCGCCACAGGGCAGAATTGGACCTATGTATCTGCTGCTCGCCGCCCACGCCCACGGCACAGCCCTCCAGCAGGTCACCCAGGCGGGCGATCCCCACCCCGACCGCCCCGAACCGCGCCTCATCAGCGCAAGCGAGCTGGCCGGCGTCGTTCGCCAGCTGGAGAACCGGCCCCGCGAGGCGCCGCCCCGCTGGATCTGGAACCGGACCCAGGACTGGTACCCCGCCCTGCTGGCGGCCGGTGTGGAACTGGAGCGCTGCTATGACCTCGGTCTGTGCGGCAATATCCTGGCGTATTCGCAGTTCACTGCCCACACGGAGTACGCGCGGAACGCCGACAAGGAATCGTTGGACGATCCCCAGGAGACGCCCCGCGCCCTCCAGCCGCCGCCCCCGCCGGCGGATCAGGGCGCCCTCTTTGACGATGTCCGCCACCGCGCCCCACGGCAAGGCCTGGCGGAGCTCCGCGCAGAATACGCCGCCCAGCAGGCTGCCCTGGCCGATGCGCCTCCGGACGAAAACAAGCGGAAGCGGCTCCAGCTGCTGCTGGCCGCCGAGTCCGCCGGCGCCATGATCGCCGCGGAGATGCAGCACACCGGCGTCCCTTGGCGCGAGGACCTGCACGAGCAAATCCTGGCCGGCCACCTCGGGCCGCGCCCGCCGTCCGGTCACCGCCCCGCGAAGCTGGAGGCCCTGAACACCGAACTGCGGGGGCTGCTCAACTCGCCCGGACTGAACCCGGACTCGCCGCAGGAACTGATGCGCGCCCTGCACCGCAACGGCATCGAGGTGAAAAGCACGCGGCAGTGGGAGCTGATGGAGTCCAGCCACCCCGCCATCGAACCGCTCCTCGCCTACAAGAAACTGTCCCGCCTGCACACCGCCAACGGCTGGGCCTGGCTGGACGCATGGGTAGCCAAGGGCCGCTTCCAGCCCGAGTATGTTGTGGGCGGTGTGGTGTCCGGCCGCTGGGCCTCGCGGGGCGGCGGGGCCCTGCAGATCCCGCGGCAGATCCGCGGCGCCGTCCATGCGGATCCCGGCCACAAGCTCATCGTCGCGGACGCCTCCCAGCTGGAACCCCGCGTGCTGGTGGCGCTGGCGCAGGACTCCAAAATGGCGGAAGCAGCGCGCGACCAGGACCTGTACGCCGGCATCGCCGCCCAGGGTTTCGGCGGCGATCGCGCCAAGGCGAAGGTCGCCCTCCTCGGCGCCATTTATGGCGCCACCACGGGCGAATCGGGGCGCCTGATGCCGCAGCTGGCACGGACCTACCCCCGCGCCGTCGGCTTTGTGGAGCAGGCGGCGCGCGACGGCGAGGCTGGCGGCACCGTGACCACCCGGCTTGGCCGGAGCAGCCCGCCCCCGTCGGAAGGGTGGTACCGGAGCCAGCAGTCGGCCACTGCCGAGGAGCAACGCCGTGCGGAATCCATTGCCCGTTCCCGCGGCCGCTTCACCCGCAACTTTGTGGTGCAGGGGTCCGCCGCTGACTGGGCGGCGTGCTGGCTGGCGGAATTACGACGGCGACTGCGGGCCTTGCGTGCCGACGGTTCCGTTCAGGCGGAGCTGGTGTTCTTCCTGCATGACGAGGTGATGGTCCATGCCCCCGAGGCTGGCGTCCAGGCCTGCATCCGGGTCATCGAGGAAGCTGCCGCCGCCGCGAAGGAACTGCTGTTCGGCCCCATCCCGGTGGAATTCCCTGTCAGCGTGGCCGTGGTGGACTCCTACGACCACGCAAAATAGCAAATTCGGTTAGCCGGAAGAAACCTACCCGTGAGTAGCTGGTCGAACCGCTGTGACCATGATTACATCAGTGCAGGACTGAAGCAGACGGTCCAGCTATTCATGCAAAGACGCATATCAGGGGAGATCCGGCATATGGCTGGCAGGTTTGAAATACATCGCGTAAGTGACGAGTGCTATCGGCTGAGGCTCACCGACTCAAACGGGAATATCGTGGCAGTTTCGCCCGACTTCAAGCATCTCGGTGCACTGAAGGACGGCATCAATGCACTGCGTGAAAACGCGGCCACCGGCATTGTCATTGATCTTCGGCAGCAGCCGATCGCCAGCTAAGCCGGTGTGCGCCAGCTCAGCCGGCGCACACACTCATGGTGCACACCCGGCGGGCTCAGTCCCGCCGGGCCACACCGACACTGCGAGCTACCCCGAACCTAGAAGCTACACCGACGTTAGAAGACCACCTCGTGGAGCCGGGTCCGGTCCCACGGCACGGCCCAGCCCAGCTGCTCAAAGAGTCCATCCAGAATGATCCCGGTGAAGCCCCAGACCAGCACGCCGCTGACGGCGAAGGCGGGGCTGCTGAAGGTCCTGCCATCGCGGCTGACCGTGGCTGTCACCCGGTTGGCCGGGTCCAGCAGGTCCCGGACTGGGATCCGGAAAACCTGGGCGGATTCGGCGTAGTCCACCACGTGCACCGGCGACGGCGACGCCCACCATCCGAGCACCGGCGTCACCAGGAAGTTGCTGCGCGCCAGCCCAAGCTCCTGCAGCACGCCCAGGACCTCCACACCGGAGGAGTCCAGTCCGGTCTCCTCCTCGGCTTCCCGAAGGGCCGCGGCAACCGGGGTTTCGTCCTCGTCGATGGAACCGCCGGGAAAGGCGACCTGGCCGGGGTGGGAATCCAGGGTGTGCGCGCGTTCCAGCAGCAGGACATCAAGATCCGCCGCGGCCAGGGGTTTGCCGGAGGCCGCGGGAACGTCGTCCAGCACACCGAAAAGCATCAGGATTGCCGCCTTGCGGGCTATGGTTTCATCTACGGTCAGTGCCGCCCAGGCAGTGTTCGGCGCGGTGACGTCGCCGCTGTCCGATCTGCGCACCAGGTCGATCAGGTCCTGGCGTGCGCTCACGGGAGCCGCCTCTGCGATTCCATCCGGATTTCAGCGGCGCGGTGCGTCTCGGCCAGCAACCGTTCCAGGAGGCTTTCGCTCCCGGGCGCCAACTCGTATTTAAGGAGTTTGGCAGCTTTGACGGGGTCAGTCTCGCCCAACCCGTAGCTGGGGCACCAGTTCGCTACCGGACACGCGCCGCAGGCTGGCTTCCGTGAGTGGCACACACGCCGCCCATGGAACACCACCCGATGCGAGAGCATGGTCCAGTCCTTGGGCTCAAACAGTTCAGCGACGTCGAATTCGACCTGTAGCGGGTCCTCGGACGCGGTCCAGCCGAAGCGCCGTGCGAGCCGGCCGAAGTGGGTATCCACAGTGATCCCGGGGACGCCGAAGGCATTGCCCAGCACCACATTGGCGGTCTTACGCCCCACTGCCGGCAGCGTCACCAGGTCTTCCAGACGGCCGGGGACCACGCCGTCGTACTCGTCCACCAGGCGGGTGCTCAGGGCCAGCACGCTCTTCGTTTTGGCCCGGAAAAAGCCGGTGGGCTGCAGGATCGCTTCCAGCTCGGCGGGATCGGCCTCTGACATGGCCCGGGCGTCCGGGTACCGCGCGAACAGGATCTTGGTGACCCGGTTGACCAGCACATCGGTGGTCTGGGCCGACAGGACGGTGGCCACGACCAGTTCAAACGGGTTTCGGAAATCCAGCTCCGCGTGGGCATAGGGATACTTCTCCGCCAGGGCCTTGTTGATCCGCCGCGCCCGGCGCTTCAACGCCAGCAAAGACTCCGGGGCTGTTGCGGCCGGGCCGGATCCGGGTCTACGGGACGTGGCCACGGGGCCGGTTAGCCGCGCTCGATGTTGCTGAGGTCGCGCAGCACGCCCACCCGTCCGTCGGTGTGCTGGACCAGGAATTCGTGGCCCCGGTCTTCCAGGGCCAGCACCCAGCCGCCCGGTTCAATCACAAAGGCGGGGGCGCCGGTCTGGGGGTCCACCGCGGTCCGGTGCTGTGCCACGGCAAACCAGAACGCCTCATGCGCAGGCTCTTCGTACGATTCTTCCGGCCTGGATGCCGGATCCACGGTGGCGCCGATGGGCTCCACGCGGCGCACCTGCTGATGCACGGCCGTCGCTGCAGGTTCCGCGGCAGACTGGCGAGCCGAGGCAGCGACGCCTGTGCCGGCGTCGTGGGTTGCTGCCTCAGGGGCAGCGGCGGCGGACGCCGTAGGGGTCGGCGCAGGGGCAGCCGCAGCCGCCGTCGGGATGTCACCCGCAGACGTCTCCGCAACGGCGGGCGCCGTGGAGGTGCCCGTCGCTGGAGGGGAAGGCACGACGTCGGCCGCCTGGGTTGCGGGGCTCGCGTCACCGGCAGCGGACCACTCGGTGACCTCCGGGGCGGAAGAGACGGCTGCTGACGCAGCCGGTGAGGTGGGCGCGGCGGAAAAGGCCCCGGCTGAAGCGGTGGGGGTGGCGGCACGCGCAGAAGTTGCCGCCGCTGAAGATGCGGCAACAGGCGCGGAAGCCTCCGGAACGGGCGTGGCCGCAGGCTTGGGTTCCTTGGGCGTGTGCGGCTTGGGCAGCGGGACAGCCGAGTCGCGCGCCATCACGTGGGCCGGGGTTTCGTCGCGCCCCAGGAAGTCGCCGGCGAAGTACGGAATGAAGCGGCTCAGCACGGTGCCCGCGAACAGCACGACGGAACCCACCAGGCCCACCAACAGGCTGGGCACAAAGGCCGCGGCCGTGGAAACGAAGAAGAACGCCAGTGCAAAGGAAGCCACCACAGACCCAAACTGGTCAACGGACAGCGAACCGATGCGGACCCTCGTGGCGGGAGCGAGCCGGCGGGCAGCAAAGAGTGCCGTGACAATCAGCGGCAGCACAATGCCGAGACCCAGGAAGAACAGGCTGCCTGCATTCCAGAGATTAAACCGGCCGAAGAAGATGGGCAGCAGCGAGGCGACCAGCAGAATGAGGGTGGCGGCGAAAACCGTCAGGTCCCGCAGCGTGAACGGACCCAGCACGGCCTGGTTGATGGTGCCCGGCTTGGCGCCGGCCGGCTTCTGCACGCCCTTCGCTGAGCCGCCTCCCGGGGTGCTGCCAGGCCCTGCCTCGGTTGTGCGACCAAACTTCCGGCCGAAGCTTTGCTGGTTCATTCTGTACTCCTTAGCGTGGCGGCACCGGGACGGTTCCGTCCCAAAACTGTGCCGTCCGAAACGGCGGAAACGGCCAGGCCCGGCAGCGATACACCGGATCCGACAGCTCCGTAGAAAGTCACAATTCAATCTCAGCCTAGTCAACCGCATGGCCGATCACTAGCTGATCCGCAGCGGCGGGACGCCAGTGGGCAGGGTCCTTTAACCATTCACCGCTAAATAAATGCCGTTCGTGGGGGCCTTTGTGACAGCGAACACATCGCGGCCCCGGCGCGTATTAGGCTTGATTCCGGAACAGCTCTTTGCGGAATGTCCGTGATCGGCCGCTACCCTGCCGCGCAAAGCGGCGGAGCACGGCCGGGCGACGGCAGCCGCTAAAAAGACCGATGAATGATGAGGTTCACCATGTCTCAGGACACTCCCGGCTCCACGGCCACCGCTCCCGCAGCTTCCGTGCAGACCGACCAGCAGGGCGACGCCTTTGAAAACCTGCTGCACGAAAACCGTACTTTCGCCCCCAGCCCCGAATTCGCTGCCGACGCCGTTGTCACCGCCGCTGATTATGCAGAGGCCGACGCCGGCCGCCCGGCTTTCTGGGCGAAGAAGGCCCGCGAACTGCTCACCTGGAGCAAAGACTTCGACCAGACGCTGGACTGGTCCAACCCGCCGTTCGCCAAATGGTTCGTGGGCGGCGAGGTCAACGCCGCGTACAACGCGCTGGACCGCCACGTGGAGAACGGCCTCGGCGGCCGTGTGGCCATCTACTTCGAGGGCGAACCCGGCGACACCCGCACGTACACCTACGCCCAGCTCACTGAAGAGGTCAAGAAGGCCGCCAATGCCTTCGAGTCCCTCGGCGTTGGCAAAGGTGACCGGGTGGCCGTCTACCTGCCCATGATCCCGGAGGCCGTCATCACGCTGTTGGCCTGCGCCCGCATCGGTGCCGTGCACTCCGTAGTGTTCGGCGGCTTCTCCGCCGACGCCCTGCGCTCCCGGATCGAGGACGCCGAAGCCAAGCTCGTCGTCACCGCGGACGGCACCTATCGCCGCGGCAAGCCCAGCGCGCTGAAGACCGCCGTGGACGACGCCCTCTCCGTCGACGGGCACACGGTCCAGAACGTTGTGGTGGTCAAGCGCAACGGCCAGAACGTGGACTGGCACGAAGGCCGGGACCACTGGTGGGCGGACACCGTGGAGCTGGCCTCCGCCGAGCACAAAGCGGTGGGACACGACTCCGAACACCCGCTGTTCATCCTGTACACGTCCGGCACCACGGGCAAGCCCAAGGGCATCCTGCACACCACCGGCGGCTACCTCACCCAGGGCGCCTACACCCACAAGGCCGTGTTCGACCTCCACCCCGAAACGGATGTCTTCTGGTGCACGGCCGACGTCGGCTGGGTCACCGGCCACACGTACGTCGCCTACGCCCCGCTCATCAACGGCGCCACACAGGTGATGTACGAAGGCACCCCGGATTCCCCGCACCAGGGCCGCTGGTGGGAGATCATCGAGAAGTACAAGGTCTCCATCCTGTACACCGCCCCCACGGCCATCCGGACCTTCATGAAGTGGGGACGGGACATCCCGGACAAGTACGATCTGACCTCCCTCCGGGTCCTCGGTTCCGTGGGCGAATCCATCAACCCGGAAGCCTGGATGTGGTACCGGGACGTCATCGGCGGCAACAAGGCACCGATCGTGGACACGTGGTGGCAGACCGAAACCGGCGCCCAGATGATCGCACCGCTGCCCGGCGTCACCGCCACGAAGCCCGGCTCGGCCCAGACCCCGCTGCCCGGCATCGCGGTGGACGTCGTTGATGAGCAGGGCGAATCCGTGCCGGACGGCCACGGCGGCTTCCTGGTGATCCGGGAGCCCTGGCCCGCCATGCTCCGCGGCATCTGGGGCGACCCCGAGCGGTTCAAGGAGACCTACTGGTCCCGCTTCGAAGGCATGTACTTCGCTGGCGACGGCGCCAAGAAGGACGAGGACGGCGACATCTGGCTCCTGGGCCGCGTGGATGACGTTATGAACATCTCCGGGCACCGGCTCTCCACCACCGAGATCGAATCCGCCCTGGTCAGCCACCCCTCCGTGGCCGAAGCCGCCGTCGTGGGCGCCGCCGACGAAACCACCGGCCAGGCCGTCGTCGCGTTCGTGATCCTGCGCGGGGACGCCGTGGACAAGGGCGAGGCCACCATCCAGGAACTCCGCAACCACGTAGGCAAGGAAATCGGGCCCATCGCCAAGCCCAAAACCATCCTCGTGGTCCCGGAACTGCCCAAAACCCGCTCCGGCAAGATCGTCCGCCGCCTGCTCAAGGACATCGCCGAAGGCCGCGAATCCGGCGACGCCACCACCCTGGCCGACACCACAGTGATGCAGCAGATCGCGCAGTCGCTCAGAAAGTAACAGCCGCCTCACCACCCAGTCCGACGCCATCGAGTGGCCCCGATTCTCCCGTCCCACGGGAAAATCGGGGCCGCTCGCTGTTTGGGACGATTCAAAAAAATCAACACCAAGAATGTTATTTCCCGTTCTTCCATGTTCTGTTTTGAACGTTTATAGTCAGATGCAATGTGAGGTGTCTCACATGCGGCTATTTTTCAAGGGAGAGAACATGGCTTCACAGTTTGATGCGTCTGCAACTGCTTTTCCCAGCAGGCGAAGCATCCTCAAGACCGTTGGCATAGGCGCAGCAGGCCTGGCCGGCATTCCACTGCTCGCAGCCTGCACGGGCGGAAGTGCGCCATCCGCCACGGGTTCCGGCTCCTCCGGCCTTACCTTCGGTTCCGGGTCCTCCGATGACGTCCCCAAGCGGGCGTACCAGGCTGTCACCGACGCCTTCACGGCCAAGACCGGCAAGAAGGTCACCACGAACGTGGTGCCCCACAATGATTTCCAGAACAAGATCAACTCCTACCTGCAGGGCTCCCCGGACGATACGTTCACATGGTTCGCCGGATATCGCATGCAGTACTACGCAGGCAAAGGGCTCCTTGCGCCCATCGATGACGTCTGGGAGACCATCGGCGGCAACTACTCCGATGCGCTGAAGAAAGCCTCCACCGGACCGGACGGCAAGATGTACTTCGTACCCAACTACAACTACCCGTGGGGGTTCTTCTACCGGAAGAGCCTCTGGGCCGAAAAGGGGTACCAGGTGCCGGAGACCTTTGACGCCCTCAAGGCCCTCGCCACGAAGATGAAGGCAGATGGCATCATTCCCATCGGCTTCGCCGACAAGGACGGCTGGCCGGCCATGGGCACGTTCGACTACATGAACATGCGGCTCAACGGCTACCAGTTCCATGTGGACCTGTGCGCGCACCAGGAATCCTGGGACCAGCAAAAGGTCAGCGCGGTCTTCGACACCTGGGCGGCGCTCCTTCCCTTCCAGGATCCGGCAGCCCTCGGCCAGACCTGGCAGGACGCCGCCAAAGCGCTGGAAGCCAAGAAGACCGGCATGTACCTGCTGGGTTCCTTCGTCACCCAGCAATTCACCGACCCGGCGGTGCTGGCGGACATCGATTTCTTCGCCTTTCCGGAAATCGCCATGGAAGGCCGCGACGCCGTCGAAGCCCCCATTGACGGCCTCCTGCTGTCCAAAAAGGGCGGGGACAACAAGGCGGCCCGCGACTTCATGGCGTTCCTCGGCACCGCCGAGGCCCAGGACGCCTACGCCGCCGTGGATGCGTCCAACATCGCCACCGCCAAGGGCACGGACACGTCCAAGTTCAGCCCGCTCAACAAGAAGTGTGCGGACACCATCGCGGACGCGAAGTACATCAGCCAGTTCTTCGACCGGGACGCCCTGCCCGCCATGGCCAACAACGTGATGATCCCGGCCCTGCAGAGCTTCATCAAGGACGGCAAAATAGACGTCAAAAACCTCGAGGCCCAGGCCAAAACGCTCTACGCCGCGCAGTAAGTCCAGGGCCGCACTTCCAGCCCTGTCAGCGCCGTTTCCAAGGCGACCAGCCAGGAAGGGAACGACGACGGCGGCGCAGGCTCCCGCCGTCGTTCCCTTCCTGCGTCCCCACCCAAAGAGGAAGACTTCCATGAGCAGCACCGCACAAGAACTGATACCGCCGGAGGCGCGGGAACCCGGCAACGGCCGTATCCGCCGGGCAAAAGGGGGGCGGGTCCGCCGCCTGTCCGGACGGGACAAGCTCGTCCTGTCGCTGATGGTGGGCATCCCCACCCTGATCGAACTGACCCTCGTGTGGCTGCCGACGCTGATGTCCGTGGGGCTCAGCTTCACGCGGTGGAACGGCCTGGACCTGGGCAACATCCGTCCGGCGGGTACGGACAACTACCAGTTCATCTCCCAGGACTACCCGCCGTTCTGGCCAGCAGTGCAGCACAACATGCTGTGGCTCCTGTTCCTGGCACTGATTGCCACGCCGCTGGGGCTGTTGCTTGCCGTACTTCTGGACCAGAACATCCGCGGCAGCAGGATTTACCAGAGCATTTTCTTCGCACCCGTGATGCTGTCGCTGGCCCTGATCGGCATCATCTGGCAGCTCTTTTACCAGCGCGACAACGGCCTCCTGAACTTCCTCCTGGGCACAGCAGGGACACCGCAGGCCGTTGACTGGTTCGGGGACTCCTCCGTGAACATCTGGGCCGCCCTGGTTGCAGCGACCTGGCGGCATGCCGGCTACGTGATGCTCCTGTACCTGGCCGGGCTGAAGGGCGTGGATCCGACCCTGAAGGAAGCCGCCGCCATCGACGGAGCCAACGCCGTGCAGACCTTCTTCCGCGTGGTGTTCCCGGCCATGCGCCCCATCAATATCGTCATCGTGGTAATCACCATCATCGAATCGCTGCGCGCCTTTGACGTGGTTTACGTCATCAACCGCGGAACCAACGGCCTGGAAATGCTCAGCGCCCTGGTGATCCAGAACCTCGTGGGCGAAGGTCAGGTGATCGGCGTCGGCTCGGCACTGGCAGTGGTGCTGCTGGTCATCTCCCTTGTTCCCATCGTCTTCTACCTCAGCCGCACCTTCGGCAAGGAGAACAAAGCATGAGCACCACCACAGCCCGCACCGGCCGTACTCCTGCCGCAGCTGCGCCCCGCTCCGGCAGCCGGCCGAAGCGCCACTACGGGACCCACATCTTCCTGGCCGTTATGGCGGTGATGTGGCTGATCCCGCTGGGTTGGTCTCTTTTCACCGCGCTCCGTCCGGTGGACTCGACAAACCAGTACGGCTATTTCAGCTTCGCCGGCGACTTCAACTTCGACAACTTCTCCCAGGCCTGGACCCAGGGCGGGTTTTCCACGTACTTCTGGAACTCGGTCATCATCACCGTCCCGGCCGTGCTGCTGACCCTGTTCCTTGCCTCCCTCATGGCCTTCGCCGTCAGCCGGGTGAACTGGAAGTTCAACATCACGCTGCTCATTATGTTCACCGCCGGCAACCTGCTTCCCCCGCAGGTCCTCGCCGCTCCGCTGTTCGAGATGGCAAAGCACTTCGAAGTGCCGTACTCATTCAGCGATTCCGGAAACATGCTGAACACCTACATCGTTGTGATCGCGGTCAATACCGCCTTCCAGATGGGTTTCTGCACCTTCGTGCTGTCCAACTACATGAAGGCGCTCTCCGCAGACCTGACGGAGGCCGCACTGGTGGACGGGGCCGGCATCTGGCGGCAGTACCGGGAGATCATCATGCCGCTCTGCCGGCCGGCGTTCGCCGCCCTCGGCACGCTCCAGGTCATCTTCATCTACAACGACTACTTCTGGCCCCTCATCTTCATCCAGAGCGGCAACCGGCTTCCGATCACCACGGCCATCAACAACCTGCAGGGCGAATTCCTGAGCAACTACAACCTCCTGGCCGCCGGCGCAGTCATCACTGTCATTCCCACGCTGGTGATATATGTGCTCCTGCAGCGGCAGTTTGTTGCGGGGCTGACTCTTGGTTCAAGCAAGGGTTAGACCATCATGGAACGTGACGGGGATATCACACCCGCCTCAGCCCGAAAGGAATTACATGCTCCCCGCAGCACGCCACCAGGCAATCGTGGACGCCGTCCAGCGCGAACGGGTTGTCCGCGTCTCGGACCTCGCCCAGCAACTGGGCGTTTCGCTGATGACTGTCCGCCGGGATATCGAGCTGCTGGAGGAGGGTGGCAAACTGGAGCGTATCCACGGCGGCGCCAAGCTCCCCGGCGATGTCAGTACGCATGAGCCGGGCTTCGAGCTCAAGTCCACTCAGTTGACCGCGGAGAAACGGGCTATCGCGTTGGAGGCTGCGGGTCTGGTGCATGAGGGCATGGCCGTCGGACTCAGCGCCGGGACCACAACGTGGGCGCTTGCCAAGGAACTCGTGAACGGTCCTCGGATCACGGTGGTCACCAATTCCGTGCGCATCGCTGATCTCTTCCACCACGCCGCGTCCGGCGGCTCAGCCCGGTTCGCATCAACCGTGATCCTGATCGGCGGCGAGCGGACGCCGTCGGACGCTTTGGTGGGTCCCATCGCGACTGCAGCGCTCAAACAGCTGCACCTGGACGTGCTGTTCCTGGGCGTGCACGGCATGGACGCCGACGCCGGCTTCACCACACCTAACCTCCTGGAGGCCGAGACGGATCGGGCGTTCGTCGCCGCCGCCCGGAAAACCGTGGTCCTTGCCGACCACACCAAGTGGGGGCTGCTAGGCATCAGCACCATCGCCCCCTTGGATGCGGCCGATGAGGTCATCAGCGACGCCGGGCTGGGTTCCGAGGCGCAACGTGTCCTGCGGGAGAAAGTTGGCAGGCTTCGGCTCGCTGCAGCCTAGGGGCAGCCGCAGGACTGCCGGATCTGCAACTCGGCAGGAAAGATGAGATGTTCCGATTCGTGGCCGCGATGGGCGCCTATTAGGGCGCTGACAGCGGCCTCCGCCATTGCCTTTGCCGGCTGTTTCACTGTTGTAAGGGGAGGCCAGCTGTACTCAGCTTCAGCTGAGCCGTCGAAGGACGCCAGGGCGATGTCATTGGGGATCGACAGTCCCGCCTCATGGAGTGCCCGGAGGATACCGACAGCCTGCAGGTCAGAGGTGGCAAAAATGGCCGTCGGGCGGCTCGCGGAGGCCAGGAGGCGTTTCCCTGCGGCGTAGCCGCCTTCACGGGTGAAGGCGGTACGGACAATGGGGCCTTCAGGCAGGCCTGCCCCCGCCAGAGCCTGCAGCCAGCCCTCTTCACGGCCGTCATAATAGTTGCCGGTGTTTGTACCCATGGCGAGGGCGATACTGGTGTGTCCGTGGCCGATCAAGTGTTCAACGGCTGATTTTGCGCCCGCCACCAGATCCACGCCCACGCTGTTAAATCCGGGCGCATCGGCACTGTGGTTCAGGAGAACAACAGGTATCTCCGCCGATTCAAGGTCCGCCAGGCCCGGTTCCATCAAGACACTGGACAGAATGACGCCGTCCACCTGGCGTGCCGCAAGGTTGCGGACATGCCGGAGTTCCTTCGCGAGGTTTCCATCCGAGTTGGTAAGCAGCAGGGCGTAGCCCAGTTCAGCGGCAGCATCTTCCACAGCGTGTGCCAGCAGCGAGAAGAAAGGGTTGCTGTTGTCCGGAATAACCAGCCCTATTGTTTCGCTGGATCCCAGTTTCAGGGCCCGCGCGGCAGCGTTCGGACGGTACCCCAGCCGGCGGATGGCGTCCTGGACCTTCGCTTCCGTGGCCGGCGCCACTCTCTTGGGCCCGCCGTTAACTACATAGCTGACGACGGCGGTGCTGACGCCCGCGTACCGGGCAACATCCTTGCGGGTCACCGGGCCGCGTGGGGCCTGCAATGCGGGAGTCGTCATGGTGTACATGCTAGCTATCAGATCCCCGGCGCGTCGCCGAAGTCACGGATGGGAAGCCGCTCTCCGCCGCGGAGGGCGGACTGGTGCGCCACGATGCCGGGCAGCGTGAATCGGGCGGCAACCCAGGCGTTGACCGGCGGCAGGGTGCCGGTGTTGACCGCGGTCACGAAGTCATCCACGAGGAAATGGTGGCTTCCCTCGTGGCCGTTCGGTGCGCCACGGAACTCCTCCGGCAGCCGATCAGCGTCATGGACCGGCGAGAGTCCGGACACGAAGGCGTCCCTCAGTTCCGGCGCAACGTTGGCCAGCGACGGGTCATCGAGGGACATACTGGGCCGGGTTTCGAACTGCTCGGAAATGTCTTGGACGTTTTCCTTGTCCTGCCAGACCGTGACTTTTGCAAGCTGTTCAAAGCTGGCCTCCGTCCCGAAGAACCTGAACCGGGACTCCCTGATGTGTGATGGGTAGCCCACGCGGCGCATCTCATTGGTGCGCATAACGCCGCCGTCGTTGAGTTCGAAGAGGGCCGTGGCGTTCGAGAAGTCGTTGCCGAACATGCTGACTTCCTTGTCGAAGACGCCGTCGTTGCGGTCATCCTTGACTCCGACGCAGCTGACGCTGACGGCGTGGGCGGGGACGGCGCCGAGGACTCCCCCGACCGCGTGCGTCGGGTACAGCATCGGCGGGTAGCTGGCGGTTTCCTTCCAGCGATCACCGCCGCTGTACTGGTAGGCATCGTAAAAGCCCAGGTCCATGTCGTGGACGTAGTCTCCTTCGGTGTAGAAGATCCGCCCGAAGCAGCCGGCCGCATGCTGCTTGCGTGCGTAGACCGTGGCCGGGTTGTAGTAACTGGTCTCCCCCATCATGTAGACCAGCCCGGTTTCACGGACGGCGTCGATGATCCGGGCGATTTCTTCCTCGGAGATGGCCATGGGGACGGCTGAATAGACGTGCTTACCGGCGCGGAGCGCCTGCTCCACCAGCGGACCGTGCGTCCAGCGCTGCGTGAAGATGGCCACGGCGTCGACGTCGGAGGCGAGGAGGTCCTCAAAGCTCGCCTCGGACCCCGCCAGGCGGTACCGGTCCACGGCCTCGGCCGCGCGTTCCGGAAGCTCGTCCACCACATAGACGTCGCTGACGCCGGGGTGGAGATTGAAGAGGTGCGCGAACTGGCCGCCGAACTGGCCAACTCCTACTACGCCGATTGAAAACGTCATTGTTTGCCTTCCCTGGATGCTGTAACGGAGCGCCGGCAAGCGCTGTCCATCAGGATTTCAGTGTTTCATTCGAATCTACTCGAGTCAATGCCCTATCGACTGGATAATCCCTCTAGAAATAAAAGAAAAACTAACACTTGCCACTCTTGATCTACTCGTGTAGATTCCTCAGCAGTTGTTATCCACATCACAGTCAGGAAAGGGTCGACGATGACCACCCTTGCCAAAAACGCGAGAACCGCCCCGCCCCAGACCGGAGCACCCAAGCCGCGCGGCGGTTACCGCCGGATCGGCGACCTCAAGATCGCCCTGTTCTTCATCGCCCCGGCAATGATCGGGTTCATCTTCTTCTACGTTGTCCCAACCATCCGCGGCGTGTACTTGAGCTTCACGGAGTACAACATCCTCGGAGACCCAACATGGGTGGGGATGGACAACTACACGGCGATCGCCAAGGACCCGCTGTTCTGGAATTCCCTGGCCGTCACCGGCCAGTACGTCCTCATCAACATCGTCCTCCAGACAGCGCTGGCACTGGGACTGGCCCTACTGATGCACCAGGTCGCCAAGTCCACGCTCATCCGCGGCGCTCTGCTCCTGCCCTACCTGATGTCCAACGTCATCGCGGCGCTGCTCTGGTTCTGGATGCTCGATTATCAGATCGGCGTGGTCAACCAGTTCATCGAATGGGCCGGCCTCCCCCGCGTCGCGTTCTTCGGCAGCGAAGAGTGGGCCATCCCCACCCAGGCAGTCATCAACACCTGGCGGCACATGGGCTACACCGCGCTGCTCATCTTTGCCGGCCTGCAGGCCATCCCCGGCAACATCTATGAGGTCGCAAAACTCGACGGCGCCTCAGCGTTCCAGACCTTCCGCAAGATCACCATTCCGCTGCTCCGCCCGGTCCTGGTGCTGGTCCTCGTGGTGACCGTGATCGGCTCCTTCCAGGTCTTCGACACCGTGGCCGTCACTACCCAGGGCGGACCGGTGAACGCCACCCGCGTGATCCAGTACTACATCTACCAGCGGGCCTTCACCGAGTCGGACTTCGGTTACGGATCCGCCATCGCCGTCATTCTCTTCCTCATCCTCGCCCTGGTGGCCTTCATCCAGATGAAGTTCCTCAAGGGCAACGAGTCGGACCTGGACTAAGGAGTCCCCCATGACATCCACCACCAGCCGCGCACCGCTGCATGCCCCGGCCCGCCGCCGTCGTCCGTTCAACCCCCGCCGCGCAGGCGCCTGGGCCCTCCTGGTCCTGGCCATCGCAGTCTCCGTCCTCCCGTTCCTCTGGGTGCTGCGGACGGCACTGTCCACCAATTCGGCACTGGCCGCCAACTCAGCCAGCCTGCTTCCCGCCGATTTCACGTTCGGCGCCTTTATGCGGGTGTTCGGGCTGCAGAGCCCCGCGGACGCCATCGCCGAGGGCGGTTCCGGTGCCACCATCGATTTCTGGCTGTACCTGAAGAACTCCATCATCTTCTCGTCCATCACCACCGCCGGGGCCGTATTCTTCAGCGCCATGGCCGCCTACGCCTTTGCCCGGCTGCGCTGGAGGGGCCGGAACGCGGTGTTCAGCCTATTCCTGGGCACCATGCTGGTCCCGCCGATCTTCACCGCCCTGCCCAACTTCCTGCTGATCAAGAACCTGGACCTGCTCAACACAATGCTCGGCATGGTCCTGCCCTACGTCTTTATGACTCCGTTCGCCATCTTCTTCCTCCGCCAGTTCTTCCTGAACATGTCCCGCGAGGTCGAAGAGGCAGCCATGCTCGACGGCGCCAAGCACCTCCGCATCTTCTTCCAGATTGTGCTTCCCAACGCCGCAGCACCAATCGCCACCCTTGCCCTGCTCACCTTCATCGGCCAGTGGAATGAATACTTCTGGCCGCTCCTCGTCGGATCCCAGGATGACGTGCGCGTCCTGCAGGTGGGCCTCGGGGTCTTCAAATCACAGGCACCGCAGGGTTCCCCGGACTGGTCAGGCCTGATGGCCGCCACCCTGGTTTCGGCCCTGCCCGTCCTGATCCTCTTCGCCGCCTTCGGCAAGAAGATCGTCAACTCCATCGGCTTCTCCGGCATCAAGTAACCACCCCCAAAAACCCCACTCCCCAACTCCCAAACGGAAAGTAGAACCATGAAGAAATCCCTCGGCGCCGTCGCCGTCGCCGCAGTTATGGCACTGTCCCTGTCCGCCTGCGGCGGAGGCTCATCCTCCTCGGCAGAATCAAGCAAGGGCGAGATTAACTACTGGCTGTGGGACGCCAACCAGCTGCCCGCCTACCAGCAGTGCGCCGACGACTTCACGAAGGCCAACCCGGACATCTCGGTCAAGATCACCCAGCGCGGGTGGGACGACTACTGGAGCACGCTGACCAACGGCTTTGTCGGCGGCACTGCCCCCGACGTTTTCACCAACCACCTCGGACGCTACGGCGAGCTGGCAGAGAACAAGCAGTTGCTGGCCATCGACGACGCCGTCAAGAAGGACAACATCGACCTGTCCCAGTACAACGAGGGCCTCGCCGACCTCTGGGTTGGCCAGGACGGCAAGCGCTACGGCCTGCCGAAGGACTGGGACACCATCGGCCTGTTCTACAACGAGGCCATGCTCGCCAGCGGCGGCGTCACCGAAGAGCAGATGAAGAACCTCACCTGGAACCCGCAGGACGGCGGCACGTACGAACAGGTCATCGCCCACCTGAGCGTTGACAAGAACGGCAAGCGCGGCGACGAGGCCGGCTTCGACAAGAACAACGTCGCCGTGTATGGCCTTGGCCTCAACGGCGGCGGCGACTCCTCCGGGCAGACGGAGTGGAGCTACCTCACCAACACCACCGGCTGGTCCCACACGGACAAGAACCCGTGGGGCACGCACTACAACTACGACGACCCCAAGTTCCAGGAAAGCATGGACTGGTTCGCCGGACTCGTGGAAAAGGGCTACATGCCCAAGCTGGAGACCACCGTCGGCGCCAGCATGGCCGACACGTTCGCGGCCGGTAAGTCCGCCATCAATGCCCACGGTTCGTGGATGACCGGCCAGTACACCGGCTACCAGGGCATCGATGTGGGCATCGCCCCCACCCCGGTGGGCCCCGAAGGCAAGCGTGCCTCCATGTTCAACGGCCTGGCCGACTCGATCTGGGCCGGAACCAAGAAGAAGGACGCCTCGATCAAGTGGGTTGAGTACCTCGCCTCCGCTGACTGCCAGGACGTCGTAGCGTCCAAGGCCGTCGTCTTCCCCGCGCTCAAGGCTTCCTCCGACAAGGCTGCCGCGGCCTTCGCCGCCAAGAACGTGGACGTCTCCGCGTTCACCGAGCACGTCAAGAACAAGAGCACGTTCCTGTACCCGATCACGGACAACACCGCCAAGGTCAAGGGCATCATGGAGCCCGCCATGGACGCAGTAGTGTCCGGCAAGGCCCCGGCCAGCTCGCTGACCCAGGCCAACGAACAGGTCAACGCCCTCTTCAAGTAGGCCGCGAGCTTTACCGGCTGCGCGCCGCGGGCGTTGTATTCCCCGCGGCGCGCGGCCTCTATACTTTCTCCCACACCCCGTAAAGGACAGCATTCTATGGACCCCCTCCACCTCCGTTCCGCCAGCACCAGCCTGGTGATGAGCTTTGACAGCGGGGAGGCCGAGGTCATCCACTGGGGCGCGGATCTTGGCAGCACCCTGCCGGACCTCGCCATCCTCGGCGAACCGATCCCCCACTCCGCCATCGACGCCACCGTGCCCGCCGGCCTCCTGCCGCAGGCATCCTCCAGCTGGCGCGGCCGTCCCGCCCTCCGCGGCCACCGCCTCGCCGACGGCGTCTCTGGCCTCGACTTCTCGGCCCGCCTCCGCGCCGTGACCGCGAGCGCCGAGGACAACTCCGCCATTATCGTCCAGACCGATTCCTACGCCGGACTCACCGTCTCGTCCGCCCTGACACTGCACGACGGCGGCCTGCTGGAGCTGCGCCACACCCTCACCAACGACGGCGCCACGCCCTACCAGGTCGACGAGCTGGCCACCGTCCTCCCGGTGGCGCCGGACGCCGTCGAACTCCTTGACCTGACCGGGCGCTGGTGCCGGGAACGCCACCCGCAGCGCCGCCCCATCCAGCAGGGCACGTGGGTCCGCGCCGGCCGGCACGGCCGCACCGGGCACGACTCCTCGCTGCTCTTCGCCGCAGGCACCGCCGGGTTCGGCAACCGCCACGGCAAGGTCTGGGCCACCCACCTGGCCTGGAGCGGCAACCACGAGCAGTTCGCGGACAGCATCGGCGACGGCCGCACCATGATCGGCGGCTCCGAGCTCCTGGGCCCGGCCGAGGTCATCCTTGCACCCGGCGCCAGCTACACCACGCCGGCACTGTTCGCCGCGTACTCGGACCGCGGCCTGGATGGCATCAGCGAGGCGTTCTACAGCTGGTTCCGGTCCCGCCCGCACCACGTTCTCCCCGCGGCCAGCACGGCAACCCACCCGGGCAAGCCCCGTCCCGTGGTCCTCAACACCTGGGAAGCGGTCTACTTCGACCACAACCTCTCAACGCTGATCGAGCTGGCGGACTCCGCCGCCGAACTGGGCGTGGAGCGATTTGTGCTCGACGACGGCTGGTTCCGCGGCCGCCGCGACGACCACGCCGGCCTGGGCGACTGGTACGTCGACGGATCACTCTGGCCCGATGGCCTCACGCCCCTGATTGATGCCGTGACCTCGCGCGGGATGGAATTCGGGCTCTGGGTGGAACCGGAAATGGTCAACCTGGACTCCGATATTGTCCGCGCGCACCCTGAGTGGATCGTTGGTCCTTCGGTCCAGAGCTACAAGGACGGCGGCCGCCTGCCGATTGAATGGCGGAACCAGCAAGTGATCGACCTCGTGAACCCGGACGCGTGGCAGTACATTTTCGACCGCGTCGACGCCCTGTTGCGCGAGAACAACATCAGCTACCTGAAGTGGGACCAGAACAGGGACCAGCTGGAGCACGGCCACGCCGGCCGCTCCTCGGTCCACGAACAGACCCTGGCCGCCTACCGGCTCTTTGACGAGCTCAAGAAGGCCCATCCCGGCGTCGAGATTGAAAGCTGCTCCTCCGGCGGGGCCCGTGTGGACCTGGGCATCCTGGAACGCACGGACCGCATCTGGGCCTCGGACTGCAACGACGCCCTGGAACGGCAGACCATCCAGCGCTGGACCGGGCTGGTGGTCCCGCCGGAGCTCGTGGGCGGGCACGTCGGCCCCACCACCTCGCACACCACGGCCCGCACGCACGATCTGTCCTTCCGCGCCATCACAGCGCTGTTCGGCCACTTCGGCATGGAATGGGACGTCCGCGAGGTCCAGGGCGCCGAGCGCGAGGAACTCAAACGCTTCATCGCCCTCTACAAGGAACACCGCGGCCTGATCCACTCCGGGCGCATGGTCCGCGCGGACGTACCCGACGATTCCCTGATGCTGCACGGCGTAGTTGCCCCCAGTGGTGCCTCGCAGGGCACCGTTCCCCCAGGCACGACGGCGGCGCTGTTCGCCCTGGTCAGCACGGGCACCCCGTTCGCGGAACAGACCGGACGGATCACCATCCCCGGCCTCGAACCGGACCGGGACTACCGGGTGGAAGCCATCTTCCCGGCGCCCGGAGACGCCGACTATGCCCACACATTCACGCAGGTCCAGCCGCCGGCCTGGCTGGCGGACGGGGCGGTGGCCGGTGGCCGCTTCCTGGCCGAAGTGGGCCTGCCGATGCCCATCCTCAACCCCGAGCACGCCCTCGTCCTGAGGTTCACGGCACTCTAGGGTCCCTGCCCCGCTGACCCGCGCCAAGGACGAGGCCGGCAGGCTGACTGCACCGTCCCGGTGTCGGAGCCGGGTTCAGCCGCGGATTCCGTGCGTGAAGTACAGCACGGGGCCCAAGAAGTACAGGGCAATGACCGCCGCCCACACACTCTTGCGGCCGTTGACCCGCGGGGCGGGGCGGGTGGCCAGATCCGTCCAAGCGGTGGCGGCCAGCGACAACTGCACTGAGGACAAGGCCAGGACCACAGCCTGCTGCCCGCTTGTCAGATCGCTCCAAGTCACGGACTTCTTGCTCGTCATGGTCATATTCTCCGTGTCGGGGTGTGCGTCATTGCGTTCGGCCAAATAGCGGGCTTGATTCAATCATGATGGTTTCCTTGTCCCTACGGGGGGTTTGTCGGTCAACTGTGTTGTCTCCAAGGTTGCGCCGGTTGGGCCATCCATACCTCTTTCGGGGCCCGCCAATCTTACAAAACGAACCCAGGCCGTTTTGAGGTGGCATGGCGCGTACTATCGGCTACATGGGCAAGAGGGCCACAGACATGAGACGCACTTTTATGCGTCGGTGGGTGCTTGCGGTTACGGCCGGGGAGACCGTTGGATTCATTATCCCGGCCGCTGTTGGTGGAGCGTTGACATTAGCCGCCGCTCCCGCTTCCGTCGTCTATCCGTTGATGATCGCCGCCGGAGCATGCGAAGGTATCCTCCTTGGGTTGGGGCAGTCCATCGGCTTTGGCTCTTTTGGGATCCCTCGTGCTGCCTGGATTACCGCCACTGGTGGGGGTGCCGCTGTCGCGTGGTCCATCGGTATGCTGCCGAGTACGATCGGCAGTGTCGATTTCGCTTCGCCGTCCGCTGTTGCCCTCATGGTCGTCGGGGCGGCGGTGCTTCTGGCTTCGATTCCGACCTTGCAGTGGCTTGTCTTACGCCGGGTAATACGGCGGGCCTCCTGGTGGATCCCTGTCAACGCTGGTGCCTGGGCTGCTGGCATCCTCTGGACTTTCGCGCCGTCTCCGTTCATTGACGAGAACACAGCATTTCCTGCCCTGTGGGGTCATATTTAGTGGCCGGCATACTCATGGCGGTCACTGTGGGTGCCCTGACTGGCTTCGCTGCGCGGCACGTAGTGGAATCCACTCACTACTCGCCAGCACAGCGCACTGATGCCGGTCAATCCATCTACCAGCGGCCGACCCCATGAACTGCGCTCAGCCTGTAGTCAGCAGGCCAGCCCCACGGAGCTCGCCCCGATTCCCTCCCCGGAACCTCAGGGCTCCCGTGGTGACCACCATCGTGCGGACGGGTTGATGGCAAACTGGCGTCCAGTAATTTCCGTCGGCGTAATGCGGAACAGCTGATCCTTGGCCCCCGGCTCCCAGGGAGACAGGCTCTGATCCACCTTGTCCTGATCAAGTTCGTTGTCCGGGACAGCTTCAGGACGGCCTTTCACCACGACGCTCCACGCAATGGTTCCGTAGGGGTTGAGGCCGTCAGCCTCCAGTGCGACCGCTCCCCCTTCCAGCAAAGCGTCCAGTTTGGTTCCCGGACCTGTTCGGAAAAACAGTGATCCATCCTCCGGCAGGTAGTTCACGGGAAAGATTTCAGGTCCGTTGGTGCCAATTACCGCCAGTCGGCCGACTGAAGCGGACCGAAGGGATCTCCAGCACGCATGTGTTCCAAGAACCTTTAATGCTGATGCTTCTTCGAAGATGTTCATGTGCCGAGCATACATACGTGATGGATCAAGGCAGCAGAGCACGCCCCCTTTAGCGCGGACTCGGGTGAGCGGCGACAGCGGATAGCCGGAAGTAGCGCCCGCCAGCGAATGGCCCTCTTGGCAGCGCGGCCAGCCCACCAGCTGTGCGAAAAGTAAGTGTCGTCCGTGAAACGTCAACGTCGTCGCCTAGGGTCCTTTGCGACGAATTCTGCACCATCATTCACCGTTCGAAGTCCACGGCCCCCCGGAAATCCGGCCACGTGGAATGTCCCGGGCCGAATGATGGTGCAGAATCCGACGGGTAGATTGGAGCCATGACTGACGTTTCCTCCCCTGACTCCGCATCTGCCTCCGCTGCCGGGCGCGGCACGATCCTCGTGATCAACGGCCCCAACCTCAACCTGCTGGGCACCCGTGAACCGGAGAAGTACGGCACTTCCACTCTCGCGGACGTGGAGCAACTGGCAGCTACGGCGGCGCAGGCCCACGGCTTCACGGTGGAGTGTGTCCAGTCCAACCATGAGGGGGTGCTCCTGGACGTCATCCACGCAGCCCGCGGCACCGCCGTCGGGATTGTGCTGAACGCCGGCGCCTTCACCCACACCTCCGTGGCCCTGCGTGACGCTCTGGCGGCGGTGCAGCTTCCCGCCGTCGAGGTCCACATCACCAACGTGCACCAGCGCGAGGAATTCCGGCACCACTCCTTCTTGTCCCCGGTGTGCGCCGCGGTGATCGTAGGAGCTGGAGTGTTCGGCTACAAGCTGGCCATCGACTACCTGGCCGAAGCGCTGTAGCCCGGCGCTGTGCGGCTCAGGCTCGTGTGGCTCAGGCTCGTGTGGCTCAGGCCGCCCGGGCTACTTCTGGATGCACTGCCCGGAGGAGACTGGAGCGCTGAGGCTTGCGGCCTGGGATGCGACCGGGAACAGGTCATTCATGGTGATCGCGAAACCCATTTCGGTGTCCGAGGTTGCCTTGGCGAAAATGACGCCGGCCACCAGGCCCTCCATGGTCAGCAGCGGGCCGCCCGAGTTCCCGGGCTGGACGTTGCCGGCCAGGCGGTATATCTCTTCCGGGGCCGGGTTTTCGCCGTAGATGTCGGGCACCAGAACCGAGGTGATGTCCTGGACCGTGGCGGGGTTGGACTGGAACGGACCGCCGTGAGGGTACCCCGCGAAAGCTGCCGGGCTGCCGTTCGGAAGGTCGGACGTCAGCGTGAGTGGTTCGGAAGGCAACCCGTCAACGGCCAAAACAGCGAGGTCGTGCCTGGTGTCGAAGTACACCACCCGCCCGGGCATCGCGCCGCCGTCGGGAATTTCAACCACCGGCTGCGACACGCCCGCCACAACATGGGCATTGGTCACAACCCGGCCAGGGGAAACCACAAAGCCAGTGCCGGTCTGGTTCTGCCCGCATTGGTAGGCGGTTCCGGCAATTTTCAGGACTGACTGCGCGGCCCGGTTCAGCGCTGGCGTATCGGTGCTTGCATTGGGCACTGCCACTTGCTGACCCTGGTCCAGGCCTTCAAGCAGCGTGGGGATTCCGTTGCCGATCACCGTGGACCGCAGCTGCGCCATGGTGGTCTTCACCGGGACAGGCGTCAGCCCATCGATGTATCGGATGACTTTGGACTCGGCCAATTGTTGGGACACAAACGGAACGCCGAGAGCGCTGACGCTGAAAGCGAGCATGGACATCACCAGCGCCGAGACCACCACGTTGACGGCCCCGCCCACCAGCCGGTCCACAGCCCGCAGCGGCTTGATCCGCACGGCGCCGCGGATTTTGCGCCCGATCATGGTCCCTAGGCCATGGCCCAGAGCCATCAGTACGACGGCGGCGGCCACGATGGCGGTCAGCCTCCAGCCGGAGTCGTCCACGAAGTTGCTGACCAGTGGAACGGCAAAGAAGGCAGCCACGGCGCCCGCGGCGAGGCCGGCGATACCCCCGAGGGTGACCAGGAAGCCGTTGCGCAGGCCATAGATCAGGTAAGACAGCAGGGCCAGGATCAGCGCCAGGTCCAGAACAGTCAAGCCAAACACTGAGCGCTCCTCTAATACGGTTGAGACCCAATTCTAGTGGCGCAGGCTGACATTATTCCGTGGGCGCCAGTCTCCCGCCTATTGGGGCCAGGTTCGCCTCACGTTCAGTCGTCAAACTCACACCCCGGGCGCGGCCGGGCACCGGATCGGGCCCGCATTGCACAGTGTCAGCGGCGTTTCCGCTGCCAAGTACGTCACAGAACCTTGAAAATTCTGAAACAATGGCAAAAGCGCCACAGCCGACACTTTTTATTCAGGAGATTTCATGGACATCGAGGTACTGCGCCGAGCACCCCTATTTGCCACGCTCGACGACGAAGCATTCCGCCTGCTGACGGACGAGCTGACCGAGGTGGACCTCTCCCGCGGTGCATCGGTATTCCGCGAGGGCGACCAGGGCGACCAGCTCTACTTCATCGTCTCCGGCAAGGTGAAGCTGGGCCGCACGTCCCCCGATGGCAGGGAGTCCCTGCTCGCCATACTGGGCCCGGGTGAACTGTTCGGCGAAATGGCACTCTTTGACCCCAGCCCCCGCACGGCCACGGCCACGGCTGTCTCCGAAACCCGCCTTGCTGGCCTGAAGAACGAAAGCCTCAACGCCCTGCTGCGGACGCGCCCCGAGGTTTCGGCGCAGCTGCTGCAGGCCCTGGCCCGTCGCCTGCGCCGCACCAACGATTCACTCTCGGACCTGGTGTTCTCCGACGTCCCCGGCCGCGTGGCCAAGGCCCTGCTAGACCTGGCCGACCGCTTCGGCCGCCCGGCAACTGACGGCGTCCTGGTAGCCCACGAGCTCACCCAGGAAGAGCTGGCCCAGCTGGTAGGCGCCTCACGCGAGACGGTCAACAAGGCCCTGGCAGAGTTCGTCCAGCGCGGCTGGCTCCGCCTCGAAGCCCGTGCCGTAGTGATCCTCGACATGCAGCGCCTCCGCCAGCGCTCCCGCTAGTCCTTTCACGATTGAGGCCCTAAGGCTGACATCCTCCGCGTGCTGCTCCTTCGTCGCTTTGACGCATGCTTCCGGATGCCACCCTTGGGGCCTTTTGCGTACCCCCTGCCGACGCTCTCTCACTTTATGGGGCTTTTCCCCAAATGCTCTCTCACTTTCTTAGGGAAAGTGAGAGAGCGTTGCCCAAAAACCTGCATCAAGTGAGAGAGCGTTCGAGTTGGGCGGCGGTCTTTCGCGTAGGAGCGCATCGCGGCGCATCGGGAACCGGAGGTCGCACAGCGACCGGAGGTTTCCCTATGCGTCGTGTCTAAGCGACGGCGAAGGGCCGCTGTCCGGCGGACTTAACCGGGCGGTCCGCGGACTAGCGTTCGCGCTGGGGGTCTCCGGCTACGGTTTTGGCGGCCTCGACTTCGAGCATGAGCGTGGCCTCTTCTTCGACCAGCAGTGCCTGGTACACGTGGGGTTTGCGCTTGTAGCTGAGGTAGGCGATGCAGCCGTTCGCTGCGGCCATCTTCTCCAGCATGATCTCCGACCCCGGCACCAGGAGCTGGCCGAGGGTAAGGCCAACGGTGTTCTCCTGGCCCACTTCATCGCCCAGGGCAGTGGTGCTGCGCGCGGCGATGGCCTTGGTGGCGCACACCCAGCGGCCCCAGACGCCCTTGCTCTCCAGCAGGCTGGGCTGCTGGTTCATGGGGACGGTGGCGGCGAAATAGCGGGTGTCGAAGCGGCGGTGCGCGAAGTCGGGGCTGCGCCAGTTGACGAGCGGCTTGAGCAGATCGGTCCGCAGCGAGAGTCCCCGCTTGGCGAGGAGCTCCGTGAAGGTCTTCTCCTGGTCGGCAACGGCCACACGGGCCCGCATCCAGTCCTGCGTTGACGTATTTTCCACGGTGGTGGACATGTCCGGCCCGGCAAGGAGCACGCCGGCTTCCTCAAAGAGTTCGCGGATGGCGCCCACCACGTGGCGCCGCGCCAGCCCGACGTCGTCCGTCCCCATCTGCTCGGCCCAATGCTGGGGTGAGGGGCCCAGCCAGCCGACGGCGTCGTTGTCGGACGCCTCCAGGGAACCTCCGGGGAAAGCGAGGACGCCCAGCGGCGAGGAGCCGGGCCGGTACCCCAGCCATGTCTCCAGGCCGGTGGGCGAGTCCCGCAGCAGCACAACGGACGATGCGTAGCGGGCGGCACGCGGGGTCCGCTCACCGTGTTCGAGCCAGCTTTGGGCAGCCCCTTCAAGATCCGGAGGAAGGGCAAATAATCGTCGGGCGAGCTGAGGCAATTGAGTGAACCGGGTCCTTAGCTGAATTCAGCGATCAGTTCGACCTCTACGGGAGAGTCGAGCGGAAGAACCGACACGCCGACGGCGGAGCGGGCGTGCCGGCCTGCGTCACCAAAGACCTGGCCGAGGAGCTCGGACGCACCGTTGATGACGCCAGGCTGTCCGGTGAAGGCCGGATCGGAGGACACGAAGCCCACCACCTTGACGATGCGGGTGATGCGGTCCAGATCGCCGATGACGCTCTTGATGGCCGCCAGTGCGTTGATGGCGCAGACAGCGGCGTAGGCCTTGGCGTCCTCCGGGGACACGGTGGGCTCGTCGGAGGCGCCCTCTGTGCCGGTGGAGACCTTGCCGGTTGCTTCGAGTTTGCCGTTAATAAACGGCAGCTGGCCGGACGTGTAAACATGGCTGCCGGTGATGACGGCCGGCACGTAGGCGGCGACGGGAGCGGCCACCTCGGGGAGGGTCAGTCCCAGCTCGGCGAGGCGCTGCTCGACGGCGGAAACCGGCGCTGACTCAGACGCGTTTTCCGGCGTGGATAAAGGGCCGGACGTGGTCTCTGCGGGGGTGCTCATTGCTACTGCTTCTCCCTCTTGAGGTAGGCAACCAGGCCGTTGCCGTCAGGTCCGGTGATTACCTGGACGAGCTCCCAGCCGTCCTCTCCCCACTGGTCCAGGATCTGCTTGGTGGCGTGAATAATGAGCGGAATCGTCGCGTACTCCCATTTGGTCATGAGCTAAAGACTAGTCCTTGCCGGTAAAGTGGAAAACATGGTGACTCGTAAGAACCCCATTTTCGACACGGCCACTACCCTCGGAAAGATATTTGGTTTCCTCGGTGTGAGCGCGATTTGTGGTGTCCTGGTGGCGGGCCTGCTGGTTCCGGCTGCGGCCGTTTCCGGCAGCGCGGCAAGCGGTTCTATCGAGTTCTTCGATACCCTCCCGGCAGAGCTGCAGGTGGACCCCCCCAGCCAGTCCACCCGGATCCTCGCCGCGGACGGCAGCCTGATCGCGAACCTCTACGAGGAAAACCGGACCAAGGTTGCCCTCGACCAGATCTCGCCGTTCGTGAAGGAAGCCATCATCGCTGTCGAGGACAGCCGGTTCTACGAGCATGGCGGTGTGGACACCACCGGCATCCTCCGCGCCATGGTCAGCACAGCCCGTGGCAACAAACAGGGTGCCTCCACCATCACCCAGCAGTACGTGAACAACGTGCTCAACTCCAACCTCGCTGCCGAGGGAAACACTGAGGACATCAAGCTCAACGGTGTTAACAAGGGCGTGGGAGACAAGCTTCGCGAAATGAAGCTCGCGATCGCCCTGGAGAAGGAATTCTCCAAGGAACAGATCCTCGAGGGTTACCTCAACATCGTCTTCTTCAACCGCGACGCCTACGGCATCGAGGCCGCGTCCAAATTCTTCTTCAGCACCACCGCCAAGGATCTGACCCTCCCGCAGGCAGCACTCCTGGCTGGCCTCGTTAACAGCCCGTCAGCGTTTGACCCCATCACCAACCCGGAGAACGCCAAACAGCGCCGGGACCTGGTGCTGGGCCTCATGCTGGACCAGGGAAAGATTACCCAGGTCGATCACGACGCCGCTGTGGCCACCCCCGTGGAACCGAAGATCACAGAGTCACGCCAGGGCTGCGCGTACGCCACCACGTCACCTTACTTCTGCAACTACGTGCTACACCTGCTGCTTAACAACCCGGCCTACGGTGCGGACGCAAAAGAGCGCGAACAGAAGATCTTCCGCGGTGGCCTGACCATCACCACCACGCTGGACGTCAACGCCCAAAACGTTGCCCAAGCTGAGTCTGATGCAGCCGCCGGCGTCAATCCGGACAACTGGGGTGCGTCCATCGTCTCCGTGCAGCCCAACACCGGCAAGATCCTGAACATGGCGCAGAACACGTCGTTCCTGCCCACCGAAGGCAAGTTCAACCAGACGCAGAACTTCAACGTAGACAAGCTGGACAAGGACGGCAACGACCTCAACGGCCTGGGCGGATTCCAGCCCGGTTCCACCATGAAGCCCTTCACGTTCGCCGAATGGCTGAACGAGGGCAAGGCCATGAACACCAACATCAACGCCGCCACTCGCAAGTACCCGCAGAACTTCCCCTGGAAGAACACGTGCCCGGACCCCACCGTTGGCTGGTACGACGCCAGGATTCCCGGCAGCTTTGACCTGCAGAACTCCGACGAGGGCTACTACCGGAACATGACGATCCTGTACGGCCTGCAGAACTCGATCAACACGGCCACCTTCGCCTCGGCGGCTCAGGTTGACCTCTGCGGCATCCAGAAGATCGTGGATGCGGTCGGAATCCACGGCGGCCTGCCCTCGGCTGAAGATCCCAACCCGAAGGTCAAGATGACCACTTTGGCCAACCTGATCGGCTCCACGCAGACCGCCCCGCTGACCATGGCCTCCGCGTTTGCCACGTTCGCCAATGACGGCAAGTACTGCGAGCCCATCGCTATCACCTCTGTCACGGACCAGACCGGCGCGCAGCTCCCGGCACAGGCCACGAGCTGCCGGGATGCCGTCAAACCGGAGGTCGCCCGGGGCGTTGCGTATGCCATGCAGAAGGTCCTGGATGAGGGGTCCGGATCCCTCATCAAGCCGCGACTCTCCACGAAGACCAACTTCCCGGTGGCCGCCAAGACCGGCACCAACGACACCAACGGATCCACCTGGGTGGTCGGTTTCACCACCGGTGTGGCCACCGCCGCATGGTTCGGTGACCCGCTGGGTGACCAGAGCCGTGAGGGCCGTAACCTCACGGTCAATGGAAAGTTCTACAAGGCGATCGACGGTTACATGATCGCCGGTCCCATGTTCTCCAAGTACATGGCCCAGGTCGCTCCGGCGTATGGCACCAACGCGTTCACGGCCCCGCCCACCAACATGGTGAGCGGAACGCCCGCCCGGACCACGCCGTCAACGCAGGCCACCGCGCCTGCCACGGCTCCCGCCCCGCAGCCGTCCACGGACCCTGCACCGGGCAACAGCGACAAGAAGAACTAGCCTCCCATGGCAGTCAGCCCTGCATTGGCCAGCCGCGTCCGGAACATCGGGCGCGGCTTTGCCGTCACCGCTGGCGCGGGAACCGCAGCGGGTCTCGCCGCCTTCGGATACGGGCTGTGGGAGAAGAACCAGTTTGTCCTGCGCGAGGAGGCACTGCCCATCCTGCCCGCAGGCCACCCGCCCTTCCGCGTCCTGCACCTGAGCGACATCCACTTCGTCCCGGGCCAGGACACCAAGGCGCGCTGGCTGGAGTCGCTGGCGTCGCTGGAGCCGGACCTGGTGGTCAACACCGGGGACAACCTCAGCCACGTCAAGGCGGTGGAGCCCCTGCTCAAGGCACTGCGACCGCTTCTGGAGTTTCCCGGCGTTTTCGTCCCGGGGTCCAACGACTACTTCGGCCCTAGATTCAAGAACCCCGGTTCCTACCTGCTGGGCCCGTCCAAGGTCAAGCCCAAACCCATCGAACTGGACTGGCCGCGGCTGCGGTCCGGCTTCGGCATGGGCGGCTGGGTGGACCTCACCAACCGGCACCAGTCGGTGGTGTTGAAGGGCATCCGTTTCGACTTTTCCGGCGTGGACGATCCGCACTTGGGCCGGGAGCGCTATGCGGGCTGGCCCCGCGGCACCCGTGACCAGGATGAGAACGCGCACCTCCGCGTTGCGGTCATCCATGCCCCGTACCAGCGGGTCCTGGACCACTTCACGCAGGACGGCGCGGACCTGCTGCTGGCGGGCCACACCCATGGCGGCCAGCTCTGCATCCCCGGCTACGGCGCCCTGGTGTCCAACTGCGACCTCCCCACGTGGCGGGCCAAGGGACTCAACAACTGGGAAAGCAACGGACGTACGACGCCGGTCAACGTCTCGGGCGGCATCGGCACCTCCCGGTTCGCTCCCATCCGCATCGCCTGCAAACCCGAGGCCGTCCTGCTGACGCTCACCTCCCCCGAATAACGAAGGTGTGAACCTGCTCACGCCATGGCATAGGGTAGTTGCTAAGGGAAACTACATTCGATTTAGAGCTTGAGAAGCGGGCATGGCCAAGCAGACCTCATTTTTCAGATCCATCAGCCGTCTTTACCCTCACGTGAGGCCGATCATCCCCCGGCTGGTGATGGGGCTACTCTGCGCACTTCTGGCCAGCGTCGTGGCGCTGACCATACCGCAGGTGCTGCGCGTCCTCGTAAATGAGTCCCTCAAACCCGGTGGCGCGTCGGACGCCGTCTGGACTGCCGCCGTCGTCATCCTGGTCCTGGGCATCGCCGAGGCGGGACTCGTGGCCCTCCGCCGGCAGTTTGTGATCAACCCGGCCACCACCGTGGAAACCCGGATGCGGGTCTCGCTCTATGGGCACCTGCAGGACCTGACTGTGTCCTTCCACGACCGCTGGGGCTCCGGCCAGCTGCTGTCGCGTGCCATGACGGACCTGAACTTCCTGCGCCGCTGGATGGCTTTCGGTGCCATCATGCTGGTGGTCACCACGCTCACGGTGGTCATCGGCATTGTGGTTATGTTCTCCATGAGCTGGCAGCTGGCCCTGATTTTCCTGGCCGCAGCGGTGCCCGTCATGGCCTACGGTTTCCGGTTCCGGACGCGCTTCAGCAAGGTGGCGCGGCGGAGCCAGGACCAGGCCGGCGACCTCGCCACCACGGTGGAGGAATCCGTCCACGGCATCCGCGTCCTGAAGGCCTTCGGCCGCAGCCGCGAGGCCCTGGAGAACTTCAACGAGCAGGCCGAGGAACTCCGCCAGACCGAGATCGTGAAGGCCAAGCACCAGGCAACGTTCACCATGGTGGTTACCCTGCTGCCGGAACTCGCGCTCGGCGCCGGGCTGGTGGTGGGTGTGATGCTCTGCGCCAGCGGCCAGTTGAGCATCGGCGCCCTGGTGGCTTTCTTCGCCACCGCCGCCGTCATTGCGACGCCGGTGGAGTTCTCCGGCATGCTGCTGGCCATGGCACTCACCGCCAAGTCCGCCGTCGACCGCCACTTCGAGGTCATGGATTCGGTCAACACCATCACCAGTCCCCCGGCGCCGCGCACCCCCTCGCAGCTGAAGGGCGCGCTCAGCTTCAAGAACGCCACATTCGCGTTCGAGGACGCACCGGACAAGCCCATCCTCAAAGAGATCAATCTGGACGTCCGGCCGGGCGAGACCATGGCCCTGGTGGGCATCACGGGAAGCGGCAAGAGCGCGCTGATCCAGCTGGTCCCGCGCCTGTTCGACGTCACCGACGGCTCCATCACCATCGACGGGGTGGACCTGCGCGAGTTCGACGTCGACGGGCTCCGGCGCGTGGTGGGCGTCGCGTTCGAGGACACCACGCTGTTCTCCAATTCCGTCCGCGACAACGTGCTCCTCGGGGCGCCCGACCGGACCGAGGGAGCCCTGGACGAAGCCCTGGATGTAGCGCAGGCGCACTTCGCGTACTCGCTGCCGGAAGGCGTGGCCACCCTCATCGGCGAGGAGGGACTGAGCCTCTCCGGCGGGCAGCGGCAGCGGATCGCCCTGGCCCGGGCCATCGCGGCGCGGCCCCGGGTCCTCGTACTGGACGATCCGCTCTCGGCCCTGGACGTGCACACCGAGGAGCTTGTGGAGACCCGGCTCCGCGCGGTCCTGAAGGACACCACCACGCTGATCGTCGCGCACCGCCCGTCCACCGTGGCGCTGGCCGACCGGGTGGCGCTGCTCGAGGATGGCCGGATCGCCGCCGTCGGAACCCACACGGAACTTCTGGCGCACAACCCCCATTACCGCTACGTCATCGCCAGCCTGGACCAGGAACCACGGGACCTGGATTCGGAACTGTCGGAGCTTGAGGACGAGTCAGAGGACAGCATCCGATGAGTAACACAACCTTCGGCACCGCCAACGAGGACGACACCCACCTCAGCAAGTCGGACAGTAAAACCGTACGACGGCGGTCGCTCGCCCTTTTGGCCACCCTGATCCGTCCGGTGCGGCTCAGGTTCTGGCTGACCATCGCCACCGTGGTCCTGTCCCAGGCCGCGCGCGTGGCCGGGCCTGCACTGATCGCGTTCGGCATCGACCACGCGCTCCCGTCGTTGCAGGCGGGCGACAACCTCCCTCTGGTGCTTACCGGCGTCGCCTACCTGCTCGCAGCGATCGCGACGGCGGGACTCACCGCCCTCTACGTCACCTCCACCGCGCGGCTCAGCCAGGCGATGCTGCTGGACCTGCGCGTCCGGGTCTTCCGGCACACGCAGCGCCTGAGCCTGGAGTTCCACGAAAAGTACACGTCGGGACGGATCATCGCCCGGCAGACCTCGGACCTGGATGCGCTGCGGGAACTCCTCGACTCCGGCGTCAGCTCCCTGGCCTCGGGCCTGCTGTTTATGGTCTTCACGGCTGTGACGGTGTTTGCCTTGGACTGGCGCAGCGGGCTGATCGTGCTGGCCGCCGGCGTCCCGATGTACTTCCTTTCGCGCTGGTACCAGAAGCACTCCCAGATCGTATTCCGCGAATCCCGGGTGGTGTCCGCCCGGCTGATTGTGCATTTTGTGGAGACCATGACCGGGATCCGCGCCGTGAAGGCTTTCCGAAGGGAAACTGAGAACGCCGGGACGTATGGCCGGCTGGCTGAGGACTACCGGCTGGTAACGGTCCGCTCTATCAACCTCAACGGCATCTTCCAGCCCGGGCTGGTGCTGATCGGCAACGTCTGCGTGGCCGTGGTGCTCCTGTTTGGCGGGTTCCGTGTGCTGGGCGGGGACCTTGCCGTGGGCGTGCTGCTGGCACTGATCCTGTCCACCAAACGCTTCTTCCAGCCGGTGGACCAGATGGCCATGTTCTACAACTCCTTCCAGAGCGCCCAGGCTGCCCTGGAGAAGGTGTCCGGCCTGCTGGAGGAGGTTCCCACGGTCCGTCCGCCCAAGAACCCTGTTGCGCTCCGCGATGCCAGGGGCGCCGTCGATTTCAAGGGTGTGGAGTTCCGCTACGGCGACGGCCCTGTGGTCATCCCCACCATGGACCTGCACATCCCCGCCGGCCAGACCGTTGCCCTGGTGGGGCAGACCGGCGCCGGGAAATCCACGCTTGCCAAGCTGATCGCCCGCTTCTACGACGTCTCCTCCGGGTCCCTGACCCTGGACGGAGTGGACCTGCGCAGCCTCACCACCACGGACCTGCGCCGGAACATCGTGATGGTCACGCAGGAGGCGTTCCTGTTCAGCGGCTCCGTGGCGGACAACATCGCCCTTGGCCGGCCGGAGGCTTCCCGGGCGGAGATCGAGGATGCTGCCCGGGCCGTGGGCGCCCACGACTTCATTACCGAACTCCCCGAAGGCTATGACACCGATGTCAACAAGCGCGGCGGCAGGGTGTCCTCCGGGCAACGGCAGCTGATCAGCTTCGCCAGGGCGTTCCTGGCCCGGCCGGCGGTGCTGATCCTGGACGAGGCCACCTCGTCGCTGGATATCCCCTCTGAGCGGCTCGTCCAGAGCGGCCTGGCGCGCCTTCTGCGGGCAACGTCCGACGCCGGCAGTCCGGCAGGTGCCCCGGGCTCGTCTGGTGCGGGGTTTGCGACCGAGGGCTCAGCTTCTGCGGGCGGCGGCCGGACGGCGCTGATCATCGCGCACCGCCTTTCCACCGTCGAAACCGCCGACCGCGTCCTGGTGGTCCATGACGGCCGCGTGGTTGAGGACGGCACCCCCGCGGAACTCATCGGCGGCGGCGGACGCTTCGCAGACCTCCACGGCGCCTGGAAGGACTCCCTGGACTAGGGATCTGACCCGGCCGGCGCCGCCGATTTCGCATCCGGGCCCGGCGTCGGCTATCCTTGTAAAGTTGCTTTTGCAGCGGATCGGGATGTGGCGCAGCTTGGTAGCGCGCGTCGTTCGGGACGACGAGGTCGCAGGTTCAAATCCTGTCATCCCGACCAATCGAAAGAGGGTCTCCCCCAGGGGAGGCCCTCTTTTGTATCTCCCGGCGGTCAAGTACCCGGGGCAGAACCGTCACGTGTCCGGGCAAAGAAATAGCCCCGAGGCATGATGACCATGCCCCGGGGCCGCGCCTCCTGAGAGGATTCCTTACATCGGGTCAGTTGCCCACGTTGGTGGTGTAGGTCTAGCCCTTGTCCTTGACGGGCTTGGACATTGGATCGGGCCAGTTGCCAACGGCTACGGATACGCCGGTGGTATCGGCGATGGAACCTGCCGACAGGACAGCCGGGGCCGCCGCAGAAAATGCCAAGGCAGCAGCAAGTAGGCCTGCGGCCGCAATATTCTTCAACATATGAGTTCCTCAATACGAGTCGGATTCGTTACAAAGTCAGCACTGTCCTTGTTGACATACATTGTAAAATGTTTTGCACAGGTACTGTCAAGCATTGAGTACAAAGACTGTCCAGAATCAGGAGGAATTCCCGTGGGCAACGGATTCGGGGAGAAGCTCCGTGCGGAGCGTCTCGAACGTGGGCTGACACAGGCTGCACTGGGCAAGGACCTGTATTCCCCCAGTTATATCTCCCTCCTCGAAACCGGCCGCCGTGAGCCGACGGCCGAAGTCATCGAGGAGCTCGCCCGCAGGCTGGAGCTGGCGCCCAAGGCGCTGGAAGCCTGGAGCCAACCCATCACAGTCAGCGACGCCGAGTACGTCCTGGCCGGCCTCTACGCGCGCCAGGCCTGGGACCTCAGGGACTATCCGCTGGCGGCCACCCACGCAGCCACCGCGGCCCAGATAGCTCTGGAGGGCAAGAACACCAGCGCGTGGTGGAACATGACCTACATGCAGGCCGAATGCCTGATCAAACAGGGCAACTGGCAGGAATGCCAAAAGATCATGCAGCACCTCCTGGAGCACCCGATGGCCACGGAATCTGCCGGCCTCGCCGTCCGTGCCCGCCAGATGCTCGCCGCTATCTGCCAGGGCCAGGGCCAGCTGAGCACTGCCGTCGAACATGCGCTGGCGGCCGTACAACTCTGCGGCCAGCTGCCCAACGGATCCACCCTGATCATCGGCGCCTACCGCGCGCTGATCGGGGCGCTGGCGGAGAGCGGCCGCCTGGATGAGGCCTGGAAATACTGCCAGGCCATGAATGACCAGATGGACGAGCACTCCATGTCCCAGCTCGCCGGTGAGGTTGCCTGGGTGATCGGCAACGTGGCCTTTATGCGGCACGATTACCCCGAAGGCATCAAGTACCACGAGCGCGCCGCCCGGATGCTGTCACCTGCCAACGACATCGATCTGTGGGCCCGTTTCAACAAGGCCTCGGCCGCCGTCCGGCTGTCCTCCGGAATCGTAGAACCGGAAACACTTTCCAGCATCGAGCGCGCCGAACTGGCGCTGTCCATTGTGGGCGGCAACAAGAGCGACCAACTCGAAGTTGCGTTTATCCGCGCGCGCTGGCTTTATCTCACCGGCGACATCGTGGCTGCCATCAACAAGCTCCGGGAAATCCACGCCGAATCCGGCGCGCTGGCCAAGCACACGGCCGGGGAAGTCTCACTCCTGCTGGGCAAGTCGCTGAAGGCCGCCGGTGAGTCCGACGAAGCCCTGGTCTACCTCGAAGAAGCGCAGAAGGCCTTCAGTGCCGCGGGAGCCTCGGACCGTGTCCAGCAGGCCCTGGACGCGGTCCTTGAGATCAGACTCGCCCAGCAGCGGGCCGCCGCAGGAGCGAAAAACGCCAAGGCAAGCTAGTAACGGGCCCGGCCGGAAGCCGGGCCCGTCAAAGGTGTTCTAGGCGAACGTCCTGCCGGTGATTTTCTCGTAGGCCTCGACGTAGCGGCCGCGCGTCCGGGCCACCACGTCTGCGGGCAGGGCTGGCGGTGGCGATTCGGAGGACCGGTCCCAGCCTGATTCGGCGGACGTCAGCCAGTCGCGCACATACTGCTTGTCGTAAGAAGGCTGCGCTTTGCCCGGCTCATACGTGGCCGCATCCCAGAAACGCGAGGAATCCGGTGTCAGGACCTCATCGCCCAGGGTGATGGCCCCGGACACGGCGTCGTAGCCGAACTCAACCTTGGTGTCGGCCAGGATGATGCCGCGTTCGCGGGCGATCTTCTCCGCGCCGGTGTAGATCTTGAGGGTCAGCTCGCTCAGGCGTGCGGCGATGTCGTCCCCCACCATGGCCACAACATCGTTGTAGGAGATGTTCTCGTCATGCTCGCCCACTTCGGCCTTGGCAGACGGTGTGAAGATGGCCCGTTCCAGCCGGGACCCGTCCACCAGGCCCGGCGGCAGCGGAATCTCGCAGACCGTCCCCCTGGCCTTGTACTCCAGCAGCCCGGTGCCGGTGAGGTAGCCGCGGGCGATGCATTCCACGGGGAACATATCCAGCTTCCGGCAGATCATCGCGCGGCCTTCCACGGCCGCGGGAACGCCGTCCTCCACGGTGGATGCCAGCACGTGGTGGACCACGTCAAGCTGGTCGAACCACCACAGGCTCAACTGCGTGAGGATGCGGCCCTTGTCCGGGATCTCGCTGGCCAGCACGTGGTCGAAGGCGCTGATGCGGTCGCTCGCCACCACCAGGACGCAGTCCTGGCCCACCTGCCGGCGGATGGCTTCGTCCGCCGGCTCGTAGAGGTCGCGGACCTTGCCGGAGTAAACGTGCGTCCAGCCCGGCAGGTCCAGGGTTTCGGTGCTGAAGCCGCGGGGCTGCTGTGGTTCCTGGGCGGAGTTCTCAGTCATGTTATGCCTTCGCCTTCGTGACTGGGAGCGATCCGGTGGCCAGTGCCGTTACCTTGATTTCACCGCGGGCGGCCTTGCGTCCGATGTCCGTCCGGAACTGGGAGCCTTCCAGCTGAACCAGCTCCACGCCGTCGTACGCCCGTTCCCGGGCCTCCACCAGGTCGCTGCCGAGGGCAACGACGGCGAGCACCCGGCCGCCGGCGGAGATCACCTTGCCGTCGTCGTCGAGCGCAGTGCCTGCGTGGATCACGTGCACGCCGTCGAGCTCGTCCACCTTCTTGAGTCCGCGGATGCGGTCACCGGTGCGCGGGGTGTCCGGGTAGTTTTCGGACGCGACGACGACGGCGACGGCGGTCTCCTTGGACCAGCGCAGCTCGTCTGCCTTGTCCAGTTCGCCCTTGGCGGCTGCCAGCAGCAGCGCACCGAGGGGGGTCTTGAGCCGGGCCAGGACGGCCTGCGTCTCGGGGTCGCCGAAGCGGACGTTGAATTCGATGACGCGGGTGCCGCGCGTGGTCAGCGCCAGGCCCACAAACAGCACACCCACAAACGGGGTGCCGCGGTTGGCCATCTCGTTGACCGTGGGCTGCGCGACGCGGTCGATGACTTCCTGGACCAGCCCGGCCGGGGCCCATTCCAGCGGCGTATAGGCACCCATGCCGCCGGTGTTGGGGCCTTCGTCGTTGTCGAAGATGCGTTTGAAGTCCTGCGCCGGGGACAGTGCCACGGTGTTGCGGCCGTCACAGAGGACAAAAATGGAAACCTCGGGGCCATCGAGGAACTCCTCGATCACCACGGTGCCGGCGGCGTCGAAGCACGTCTGCGCATGGGCCAGGGCTTCGTCGCGGTTGTTGGTGACCACCACGCCCTTGCCGGCGGCGAGGCCGTCATCCTTCACCACATAGGGTGCGCCGAAGGTGTCCAGGGCCGCGGCGGCTTCCTCGGCGTTTGTGGCCACCATCGCCATGGCCGTGGGGACTCCCGCTTCGGCCATAACTTCCTTGGCGAACGCTTTGGAGGCTTCCAGCTGCGCTGCGGCCTTGCTGGGGCCAAAGACCGGAATGCCGGCGGCGCGGACGGCGTCGGACACCCCGGCAGCCAGCGGCGCCTCGGGGCCCACCACCACGAGGTCCACGCCGAGCTTGGTGGCCAGCGCCGCGACGGCGTCGGGATCATTCCCGTCAATGTTGTGGGTGGGGACCAGCTTGCTGATGCCGGCGTTGCCGGGAGCCGCATGGACCTCGGATACGTTGGGGTCGGCGAGCAGGGAGCGGACAATGGCGTGTTCGCGGCCTCCAGGGCCAATGACGAGTACCTTCACAGTCTCCAAGGGTACTTTGTGCACCCTGCCCTTTCCTAAGGGGGTGCTCCTAAGCTGTGTCCTCGCCCGGCCATCCCTGCGGCCCGCCGCAACGAATCCAAGGCATGAAGAAGCTTCTGAAGTGGCTCAAGGACCCCGCCGCAATGGCCGCGCTGGCAGGCGTGGCGGCTGCCGCCGTCGTACTTTCCGTAGCGGAGCTGATCGGAGCGTTCTTTACCGCCCGGGCAACTCCGGTGATCGCGTTGGGGTCCACGTTCATCGACTTCACACCGCCGTGGATGAAGGACTTTGCCATCGCCACGTTCGGCACGAATGACAAAGCCGCGCTGTTTGTGGGGATGGGCCTGACCATTTTCCTGCTGGCCTGCGTGCTGGGTGTGGTGGCCTACCGCAAGTGGGCGCTGGGCGTTGCCGGTGTGCTGCTGATGGGCGCGGTGATCGTGGCCAGCGTGGTGACTCGGGCCAGCGTGAAGCCGCTGGATGCCATCCCCACCGTGCTGGGCACAATTGCAGGGCTGGTGGTGCTGCGGCTGCTGATCGCCCCGCTCTGGCGGCTGAAGTCCTGGCCCGAGGCTCCTGCCGACACGGGCGCCGCGGAACCTGACCGTCCCGCCACCAGCCGCCGACGCTTCTTCGCCGCGGCCGGGATCACCGTGGCCGGCGCTGGGATCGCAGCCACGGGCGGACGCCTGCTCAGCGCCGCCCGCAGCAACATCACCAAGGCCCGCGAGGCCCTGCAGCTGCCCACCCCGGCAAAGGCCGCGGCCGCTGTGCCCGCCGGCGTCCAGTCTCCGGCAGCCGGCGTCGGCCCCTGGCTGACCCCCAACGGGGACTTCTACCGGATCGATACCGCCCTGAGCGTGCCCGAAATCAACGCCGAAGACTGGGAGCTCCGCGTGCACGGGCTGGTGGAGGAAGAGGTCCGCCTCACCTTCCAGGACCTGCTCGACGCCGACCTCATCGAATCGCACGTGACCCTCACCTGTGTTTCCAATCCCGTGGGCGGAAACCTCGCCGGGAACGCTCGCTGGCTCGGCCTTCCCATCCGCGAGGTCCTCAAGCGCGCACGTCCCAAGGACGGTGCGGACATGGTGCTGTCGACGTCGATCGATGGCTTCAGCGCCTCCACGCCGCTGGAGGTCCTGCAGGATGACCGCGATGCCATGCTGGCGATCGGCATGAACGGCGAGCCCCTGCCGCTGGAGCACGGCTATCCGGTGCGCATGGTGGTGCCCGGGCTGTACGGTTTTGTCTCCGCCACCAAGTGGGTGGTGGACCTGGAAGTGACGCGGTTCGCGGACAGCAAGGCCTACTGGACCCAGCGCGGCTGGTCCGAGCGCGGCCCCATCAAGACCATGGCCCGGGTGGAAGTTCCGAAGTCCTTCGCCAAGGTGCCCGCCGGCCGGGTGGCGATCGGCGGCACTGCGTGGGCGCAGACCCGCGGCATCACCAAGGTGGAAGTCCAGATCGACAACAACCCCTGGGCCGAGGCAGTCCTGTCCACCGAGGCGTCCCTCATCACGTGGCGCCAGTGGTCCTTCGACTGGGAAGCCACACCGGGACCGCACTACATCAAGGTCCGCGCCACCGACGGAACGGGCGAGGTCCAGACCGATCAGCGGGCCGATCCGGTGCCCGACGGCGCCTCCGGCTGGCAGTCTGTCATGGTCACCGTGGAGTAGCCCGGCATTCGCCGATTCCGCCCCTAGACTGGCATCATGCCGCACAACCCGCATGCCACGTTCACCGTGGACTCCGCTGTCGAACTCGCCGTTATTGAACGAAGCGGTTTTGTGGAGTCCCGGCACATCGGCTCAGCCGTCGTACTGTCCGGCGACGGGTCCGTAGTCACAGAACTCGGTGACATCCGGACTCCCTTGTACGCACGGTCCGCGCTTAAACCGCTGCAGGCCCTGGCGGCCATGCAGTCCGGAGTTCCGCTGCGCGGCGCTCAGGTGGCGCTGGCCTGCGGCAGCCACGTGGGCTCCCTGGACCATATGGACGTGGTGGAGGGAATGCTCAAGGCCGCCGGCGTCCGGGAGGACCAGCTCCAGTGCCCCGCCGCCTGGCCGCAGGACGAGACGGCCCGCAACTGGCTGGTCAGGTCCGAAAAGGGCAAATCGAAGCTAGCCTTCAACTGCTCCGGCAAGCACGCCGCCTTCCTGTGGGCCTGCACCGAAAACGGCTGGGACACCCACAGCTACCTTGAACCGAACCATCCTCTGCAGCAGCGCGTCCGAAGTGTGATCGAGGAATACAGCGGCGAAAAGATCGCCCACCTGGGCATTGACGGGTGTGGGGCCCCGGTGGCCGCCATTTCGCTGACCGGGTTGGCGCGAGCGTTCTCGATGCTGGCCAAGGCCCCGGGCGACAAAAATTCCAACGCCCGCGCCGCCACCATCGCCACGTCCATGCTCGACTACCCCTGGGCCGTCCAGGGGCGCGGCGAGGCCAACACCATCGTGATGGACGAACTGGGCATCATCGCCAAGATTGGTGCCGAGGGCGTCCTGGCCATGGCCACACCCCAGGGTGTCTCGGTGGCCATCAAGATGCTTGACGGGAATCTGCGGGCCACGTCCCTGGTGGGCCTGACCCTCCTCGCCGCGGTTGGCGCCGTGGATATCCCCGGCGTCTCCAGCGTCCTCGAAAAAGTGGTGGCCCCGGTGATGGGCGGCAGCCACGAGGTGGGCAAGATCCGCCTGGGCCCGGCCGTGTCCGCGCTCCTGGACTGATGGCTGTAGCACGCCGTCGGATCGGCATTGAAGAAGGCACAGCGGCACTGGCCGCATGGCAGGAAGCCGCCGCATCGCCGTCGGACATTCCGCTCCCCCGCAACGTCACCGCCACGGCCGTGCGGTACACGCTGGAGGAGGTGACCGCGCGGGCGCCGGGGAACTCGGTGGAGGTGCGGGTGCCGCCGTTCGGCGTCACCCAGTGCGTGGAGGGACCGCGGCACACCCGCGGAACCCCGCCCAACGTGATCGAATGCGACGCCGCCACCTGGCTTGGTATGGTGACCGGCCAGTTGAGCTGGTCGGACGCTGTCGCGGCGCACAAGGTGTCCGCCTCCGGCCTGCGCGCTGACCTCTCAGGCCTGCTCCCCCTCTAACCTGCCCCACCCTCCCAACCGTCCCGGCACCGGCGCGAACGGACAGTTAAGCCCCCGCGGGCAGGGCCGCAAGTGTCCCCTCGCGCTATTAGGCGCCGGCGGGGTTCGATTCCAGCGTCAGCAGCCTGCCGATGGCGCTTGCCTGCAGGTTGTCCAGGAGGTCCCGGGGGCCGTTGTAGACCTCGGCCGCGCCTGACTCGCGGAGTTCGGCGGCGCTGGTCCCGCCGCAGGTGACGCCGATGGCAGGGATTCCCAACGCGGCAGCAGCTTGCATGTCCCACACCGCATCCCCCACATAGACTGCTCCGGCCGCGGCCACACCAACAGCTTCAAGCGCGGCCACGAGGATGTCCGGGGCCGGCTTGCTTGCCTTCGCATCGTCCGCGCTGGTGGCGGCATGGATGAACGAGTCCGCACCAAGGGCTTTGCGGGTGGCCTTCAGATCCTGCGTTCGTGCCGATGATGCCAGGGCGACGGCGAGTCCCCCGGCGTGGCACTGCGCAAGCAGCTCCTTGGCGCCGTCGAACGGTCGCAGCGACGGCCAGCTCTGCGCGAAGACTGCCGCATGGCTGGCCAGGATGTCGGCGTCGGCCTCGCGGTCCCGGCCAGCAGGAAGAAGCGTGTCCACCAAACGATCGCCACCCATCCCGACGCACCGGTGAATGGCGGCCATGGGGACGTCATGCTGGTGCTGTCGGAACGCCTGCCACCACGCGAGCGTGTGGATGTAGGCGGAGTCCACCAGGGTCCCATCAACGTCAAACAAGACGCCCCATCGCCGCCCGCGGACCAGGGCGTGGCTCTGGGTGATCACCCGACTACAGCGCGAGCGGCCCCGGACAGCTTCTTGCCGCGGGCGGCGCTATCCTCCGGGGATGACGTGGGGCCAATCCGATCCCGGATCACGGTTCCGGCACCGTTGTTACTGAAGTCCCTGATCAGGCCTGTGCCGGCAATCTCGCGGGCCATCGCAATGCCGGCCACCGCTGCGCGCTTCGTTGGGAAGGTCACCGAGATAGCCATCAGGCTTCCTGAACCATCCAACATCCGTACCCTGTAGCCGCCGTCAGGCGCATCCACCAGCTCAAAATGTCCGGCCATTACAACCACCCCTCGTTCAGTCGCGGCGCTGAGCCCCATTAGGAGCGCTCCGCAAGTCTAGTAAGTATACTTACCTTTCTCCCGGACGTGAAGAGCGGGGCAGGCCCCCAGGCCCTCATTGCCCTACCTGTCTGTCTCCGGGGGAATAGGTGTGTCACTGCGGCGAACCGTATCCTGATGAAGCTCAAGAGCGCTTGTCACAAGCGCGAAGTGACTGAAGGCCTGGGGCGTATTGCCCAGCTGCCGCCCTGCCCTGACGCCCCATTCCTCACTGAGCAGGCCCACATCGTTGCGGAGTTCGAGCAACCGCTCGAAGAGTTCGGTGGACTCCTCGGTGCGTCCCGCGCCCAGCAGGGCCTCCACCAACCAGAACGAGCAGGCCAGGAACACCCCTTCGTCTCCCGGGAGGCCGTCGTCGCTGTCGGCGGGACGGTAGCGGAGCACAAAACCGTCTTCGGTGAGCTCCCGCTGGATCGCGTCAATGGTCCCCAGCACCCGGGGATCATCCGGCGACAGGAAGCCCACCCGCGGGATCAACAGCAGGCTGGCATCCAGTTCGGGCCGGCCATACGCCTGCACAAAGGTGTTGCGGACGGGGTCGAAGCCGTTGGCCATGACGTCCCGGTGGATGGTGTCGCGAAGGGCCTCCCAGCGTTCCACGGGGCCGGGCAGGCCGAAATCGCGGACGCCTTTAACCATCCGGTCTGCGGCCACCCAGGCCATCACCTTGGAATGCGTGAAATGGCGCCGCGGCCCGCGCATCTCCCAGAGTCCGTTGTCCGGCTGGTCCCAGATGGTCTCCAGGTGCTGCATCAGGGCCACCTGGACGTCCCAGGACTCGTCCGTGTGTTTCAGCAGGGAGTTCCTGGTCAGCGCCAGGCAGTCCAGGACCTCGCCCCAGACGTCCAGTTGAAGCTGCTCGGCGGCGCCGTTGCCGGTCCGTACCGGTTTTGAATTCTCGTACCCGGCAAGCCACGGCAGTTCCATTTCCGGAAGCCTGCGTTCGCCGTGGATTCCGTACATGATCTGCAGGTCGGCCGGATCGCCCGCCACAGCGCGGAGCAGCCAGTCACGCCAGGCGGCAGCCTCGGTGGTGTAGCCGGCGGCCAGGAGCGCCTGCAGCGTCATGGTGGCGTCCCGCAGCCAGCAGAAGCGGTAATCCCAGTTGCGGGGACCGCCCAGCTGTTCCGGCAGGGACGTGGTGACCGCAGCGACGATGCCGCCCGTGGGAGCGTAGGTCAGCGCCTTCAGGGTCACCAGCGAACGGACCACCGCATCCTGGTACTTTCCCTGGACGGTGCACTGGGATGCCCAGCCGCGCCAGAAAGCCAGGGTGGTGCCCAGCACTACCTCGGCGTCCACCGTGTGCGGGCGGGGAACGTGGCTGGGCGCCCACGTCAGGACAAAGGGGATGCGCTCCCCCGCGTGGACTGTGAAGTCACTGACGGAGTGCATGTTCTCGCCGTGAAGCGGCGCCTTGGTGACGAAGTAGACGGAGTCCGGGCCGGCGATGGCATGCAGGCCGTGCCTGTCGCGCCGCACCCAGGGAACGATATGCCCGTAGTCGAACCTCAGCGCCAGTTCACCGTGCATCCTGACGCTTCCCCTCACGCCCTCAACGATCCGCACGATGTCCGCCACCGCGTCGCGTGGCGGCATGAAGTCAATAACCCTGACGGTACCCTCCGGGGTTTCCCATTCTGTTTCCAGGATCAGGGTCCCCTCCCGGTAGCCGCGCCTGGTGCAGGTGCCGCCGCTCTCGGGTGCCAGTAGCCATCGTCCGGCCTCAGGCGTATCCAGGAGCGCGTTGAAACATGCCGGCGAGTCGAAGCGCGGCAGGCAAAGCCAGTCGATGGAGCCCTCGGTGCTGACCAGGGCGCCGGTGTGGAGGTCGCCAACAACTGCATAATCTTCAATGCGCGCCATTCCCATACACTGCCACAAGGATGGGCCCTGCCGGAGAAAACAACCGTGAATGATAGTGGCAAAGCACAGCGGTGTACCGTGAGTTGACGGCCGGTCCACGAACACCGGAGGCATCATGGTTCACCCATCTCCCCTGCGGGTCAGCTGACTGTGGCTGTCTATATCGGCACCTCCGGCTGGAGCTATGACCACTGGGAGAACGTGCTCTACCCGCCAGGCCTCCCGGCCCGGGACAGGCTCCAGCACTACGTTTCCCGGTTTGGCACCGTTGAGTTGAACGCCAGCTTTTACCGGTGGCCCCGGGACACGTCCTTCGCCAACTGGCGGCGCAGGCTCCCGGACGGGTTCGTGATGTCCGTCAAAGCTCCGCGCGGCCTGACGCACGGCAAGAAACTCTACGGACCCGAAGTCTGGCTGGAACGCATCGCCCGCTGCTGGCACGAACTGGGCGACAAACGCGCTGTCCTGCTGGTCCAACTGCCACCGCAGCTGCAGCGCGATGATGCCCGGCTGGATCACTTCCTCGCCGCGGTCCCGTGGTGGATCCGGGTGACCGTGGAGTTCCGGCACCCCAGCTGGGACCATCCGGACGTGTACGCCTTGCTGGAACGGCACCAGGCCGCGTACTGCATCATGAGCGGCGCCCAACTGCCGTGCATCCTCCGCGCCACAGCGCCCTTCGTCTACATCCGGCTCCACGGGCCTGACCATCAGCACCTGTATGGCGGCTCCTACTCCGATACGGACCTGCAGTGGTGGGCGGACCGGATCCGCGAATGGTCCGCGGCAGGCAAGGATGTCTATGCCTATTTCAACAACGACGGCGGCGGGAACGCCGTGCGGAACGCCGACACCCTCCGCTGGCTCCTTGATTGAGGCTGACGTCACGCACGGCGGCGGGACCGCCAGGGTGCCCGGCGCGCGGTTGCGCTGTGGCAGAGTGGAGACATGGACAGGGCTCCTCAGAATTCACCGCAGAACACTCCGCACCCCGCACCGCTGTCCGGCACCCAGCTTTTACGCCTGGCGCACCGGATCTCCGCCGTCGTCAACGCCGTCCGCATCCAGCTCGCCAAGGGCTGGAATTTCGCACCGCAGACCATCGCGTACCAGGGCTACGGTTCGACCGACTGGGTACGCGTGCTCGGCCGCGTCCTGTTAACCAAGAATCCGGCCCCGGGCAGCCGGGCCGAGCAGGCTGCCCGCAACGGCACACAAAACGTCCGCGGCTGGCGGGCCTTCACCAGCGTCCCCCTGCAGTTCATCGAGGTGGAAATTACCATTGGCGGCGTCACCACCCGAGTCCGGGCGGACCGTGGCGGCCTGATCGACACCGTGGTGGACGTGCAGCTCCCGCCGGGCTGGCACACGGCCATCCTGCGGGCTGACGGGACCGAACCCGTGGAGACGCTGATCCAGGTGATCGATGCCGATGCGAAGTTCGGCATCGTGTCCGACATCGACGACACCGTGATGGTCACCGCCCTGCCCAGGCCGTTCCTGGCCCTGTGGAACACGTTTGTCCTCAGCGAACGGGCCCGGATGGCGACGCCGGGGATGGCGGTCCTGCTGGAAAGGCTCACCATTGAACACCCGGACGCGCCCGTCATCTACCTGTCCACGGGTCCGTGGAATGCTGCCCCCACCCTGGCGCGGTTCCTGGGCCGGAACATGTATCCATCCGGCGCCCTCCTGCTCACGGACTGGGGCCTGACCCAGGACCGCTGGTTCCGCAGCGGGCAGGAGCACAAGCACCGCAACCTGGAGCGCCTCGCCAAGGAATTCCCGGACATGCGGTGGCTCCTGATCGGCGACAACGGCCAGCACGACGAACAGATCTACTCAGGCTTCGCCCAGGAAAACGCCGACAAGGTGGCCGCCATCGCCATCCGGCAGCTCTCCGTCAGCGAGTCCGTCTTCGCCGGCGGGCACTCCGAGGACGGCGACCACACCACGTCGGTGGTGCCCTGGATCTATTCGCCGGACGGCGCGGGGATGGCCAAACAGCTTAAGCTCCTGGACCTCCTCTAGATCAATCACCACACACTTTCAGGCGGATAGGCGACACGCATGAGCGACACCGACGGCGATGCGCGGCGGCGGGAACTTGGCGACAATCCAGGCCCGGTTGAGGAGGAGGTGGAGGAATCCTTCGACCGCACGGTTGAGGAAGGCGCGCAGCGGCTGAACCGCTCCTTTCGGGACGTGCTCATCACCGGCTTGTTCGGCGGGTTTGAAATAGGCGTTGGCATTATGGCGTACCTCGGCGTTCTATATGAGACCGAGAACCACCTTCTCGCGGGATTGGCGTTCAGTGCAGGCCTCATCGCCCTCCTGCTGGCCAAGAGCGAGCTGTTCACGGAAGGCTTCCTGGTGCCCATTGCCGCGGTCGTCGCACGGGAGGCAAGCTACGCGCAGCTCGGGAAGCTCTGGGGCGGCACACTCATCGCTAACCTGGTGGGCGGTTGGCTGTTCATGGCATTGATCATGACAGCGTTCCCGCAGTGGAGCGAGACCATCACGAAGGAAGCCACCCACTATCTCGACGCCGGGTTTAACTGGAAAACCGTGTGTCTTGCCGTGTTGGCGGGGAGCACCATCACGTTGATGACCCGCATGCAGCACGGGACGGACAGCGTCACCGGCAAGATCGCGGCCGCCGTCGTTGGCGCTTTCCTGCTCTACGGGCTGCAGCTCTTCCACTCGATCCTGGACTCGCTGCTGATCTTCGGTGCCATCCACACGGGTGCTGACATCAACTACCTTCAATGGCTCGGCTGGTTTTCCTATGTAGTGGTCTTTAATGTGCTTGGCGGGGTCCTGCTGGTGACCGCGCTACGGCTGGTGAGTGCCAGCAAGCTGGTGAAGGAACGTCGCGATGACTCACCCGAGGACCCGGAGGACGCGCACCACGCCGGCTAGGTTCCCAGGACACTAGGCGGTGGCACCTGAGGTGGTCACGCCGTCGTCGGGAGATACCGCCGTTTCGGGATCAGCGGCAGTGTCCGGTTCCTCACTGGCGGCCTGCGCGACGGCGGCACCCGCCGTCGCGGCAAGGTTCCGCTCCTCGATGAGCTCCTGAAGCCAGAAGTAGGACGCCTTCGGCGTGCGCTCCAGGGTCTCGAAATCAACATGCAGCAGGCCGAACGGCTGGTTGTAGCCTGCCGACCATTCGAAATTGTCCAGGAGCGACCACACGTAGTAGCCCCGCAGGTCGATGCCCTCTGCGTCACCGCCCGGGGCCGTGGCCTTCAGCGCTGACTCGATGTGGTCCGACAGGTATTTCAGCCGCCGCTCGTCCGGGATGAAGGTGGTGTTGGTGGACTTGTCACGGACGATGATGTCCTCGAAACTCGCCCCGCCCTCGGTGATGATCACCGGCGGCAGATGCGGGTACCGCTCTGCCATCTCTTTCAACGCCACCCCCATGTACTCGGGCTTCACCGGCCAGCCGTAGGAGGTGATGTCCGCTTCGGGCCAGGCCTCGACGTGGAACGGCGTGGAGCCGTTGCCTGCCGCACTCAAGTCACTGCCCATGGCCTCCGCCATGCTCGCCGGCACAGCCCCTTCACCAGGACCGAAAGCCACCTTCGTGGGCATGTAGTAGTTCAGGCCGTAGAAATCCAGCGGCTGGGAGATGATCTCCATGTCCTCGTCCGGATGGTCGAATGAGCCGAAGAACTTCGCGGCGCGGATGATATCCGGATATTGGCCAGTGAGGACGGGGTCCGCGTACATCCGGTTCTGGGCGATGTCCATCAGGCCCGCACTCATCCAGTCCAGGGGGTTGATGGAGTTCGGGACCATGGGCGAGTACACGTTGGTTATCCCGATCTCGCCTGGGACCCCCGCCGCCCGCAATGCCTGCATCGCGAGCCCGTGGCCCAGAAGCTGGTGGTGCACGGTAGGCAACGCGTTGACCATAAGTGCTTCGCCCGGTGAGTGCAGGCCCATGGTGTAGCCGTTGGTGCTGACCGTGGCGGGCTCGTTGATGGTGACCCAGCGGGCAACGCGGTCGCCGTACGCAGCAGCGGCAATCGCGGCGAACTCCCCCAGGCGGTAGGCGGTATCGCGATTCATCCAGCCGCCGGCGTCGTCCAGTGCCAGCGGAGTGTCCCAGTGATAGAGGGTGACCATGGGCGAAATCCCGTTGGCCAGGAGTTCGTCCAGAAGCCGGTCATAGAACGCCAGCCCGGCAGGGTTCACCGGGCCGCTGCCGTTGGGCTGGATCCGGGGCCAGGACAGTGAGAACCGGTACGAGTCGACACCCAGCTGCTTCATAAGGGCAACATCGCCGGGCATGCGGTGGTAGTGGTCGCAGGCTACGGCCGGGCTGTGCCCGTCCACGATGGCACCTTCCTTGGCCGAAAACACGTCCCAGCCCGCCGTGCCCCTGCCGTCTTCAGTAAGGGCGCCCTCGATCTGGAAGGCCGCCGTGGCCACGCCCAGCGTGAAGTCCGCAGGGATGAGGGCGGCCAGGTCCTTGGCGGAAATGTGCATGGATTCAGTCCTTCATGACCGAGAAAGCGTGGAACGGGTACGTCCCAGAATGGCACACGGCAGGGCTGCTGACGAGCGTCGCTGCTAGATCTGAGCATGATGAAAAACTGGGGAAGTTCATCGACGATTTTTCCGAGCTGGTCCAGCTGACGCAGGCCGGAAACCACCGGCAGCAGGCGGGCAAGCGGCTGCTTGAGGCGCTGACGGAGCACCTGGGTGAGTCGGCTGAAGGCCTCTCCGTGGTGAACCTTGCCGTGGGGCCTGAAACAGCCAACGGATTCCTGGCCGAGCACCGCGGGGGTGACGTTCCACCACCGTCCCAGCCTCCCGGCGTCGGACGTCATCATGCCCGACGGCCTGCTGCAGAAGGTCGCGGACCACACCGTGGGCATCGCCACGCACCGGGCGTCCCTCAAACAGCACGGCCAGCATCTCAAACGGGGCATCCTGCTGTGCGGCCGCCCGGGGACCGGCAAGACGCACACCGTGCGCCACCTGCTGAGCCAGAGTGAAGGCTCGACGGCGATCCTCCTCTCGGGCGGATCGCTCGCCAGGATCTCCGAGGCGGCCCGCATGGCCCGGGCGCTGCAGCCCTCGATCGTCGTGCTGGAGGATTGCGATCTTATTGCCGAGGACCGGAGTTTCGGGCACGGGCCGCAGCCGCTGCTTTTTGAGGTGCTGGACGCCATGGACGGCCTGGACAACGACGCCGACGTCGCGTTTGTCCTCACCACCAACCGGCCCGACATGCTGGAGCGGGCGCTGGCGCAGCGCCCGGGCCGGGTGGACCTCGCGGTGGAGATCCCGCTGCCGGCCCATGCCGAGCGAGTCCGGCTGCTGGAACTCTACGGCCGCCTGGTGGCGTTCAGCCCGGCGGCACTGGATGCCGCCGCGGAACGGACGGCGGGAACCACCGCCTCCTTCGCGCGGGAACCGGTCCGGCGGGCGGTGGTGGCTGCGGCGCTGGATAACACCCCGGTGTCCGATTCGCACCTGGCGGCCGCCGTGGACGACCTGATGGCCGACGCCGAAACCCTCACCCGCAGCCTGCTGGGCAGCGGCACGGACGCGGCCGGCTCATTGTGAGCCGAAGAGGAACTCCTTGGCGTGCGCCACGGCCTTCCGGAAGGCATCGTTCCGGAGTGTGACGAGTTGCTCCGCGTCGCCGTCTGCCGGCTCGAGATAACCGGTGTAACCGGGCCGCAGCACCCAGACGTCGCCGGCGGGCGGAAGATAGAACACCCCGAAGGACCGCTGCTGCTCGTCTTCGGCGGTCCATACGGGGACCACTGCCAAGGCCGCGCCAGTGGCAGGATTGATCCAATGTGCGCGGGGAAGCGGCTCTTCGTGGGCTTCGGGGTCCAGGAACGGTGCAGTACCCTCGCCCCAGCGCTGTTCGAAGCGTTCGTGGAAGGCAGGAATCAGGTGGGAGTCGTAGCGGCGCCAGTCGCTCATTGTTTTGTCCGCCTCCTCGCGGTGATGGCTGTCGTCTTACGGGTTTACTTCCACGGTCCGCTTTCCCAGCGCACCGTGGTGATCCTGATGGTGTTGCCGGCCGGGACGTACCGGTTGCTGACCTTCCGGACGGGGATGACTGTCGGGGTGCCACCCGGCGCGCTTGGTCCGTTGCGGCTCCTGTCGTAGGTTGCGCGCCGCGCCGCGTCACGGAGGACAGCGAACGCCTGCATGATCCGCAGCAGCTCTCCATCCTGCACGTCGCGGTCAACCGTTGCGCCGCCGTCGAGATCCGGATGACGGGTGCGCATCAGCACCCGGTAGGCACGGGAGATCTCCTGCTGGCTGGCAGCAGGCTTCACGCGCAGCACATCGTAGTAGTCCGGCTGGCTGGTCATGGCGGTCCTTGTCGGGAATTCTGACCGGGAAGGTGCAGGGGCGCCGGACGTAGCCGGCGCCCCTGGGTCCGGACCTACTTACCGATCTCGTGCAGGGAACCCTGTTTGGTTTCGATCTCGATCCTGCGCGGCTTGGCCTGCTCCAACACCGGGATCCGCAGGGTCAGCACGCCCTGGTCGTAGCTGGCCTTAATGGTGTCCGCATTGAGCGTGTCGCCCAGGATGAGCTGACGACTGAAGACACCGCGCGGTCGCTCTGAGGCCACCAGCTCAACATTGGGCTGGGTGGGGTCCTGGCGCTCCGCGCGGACGGTCAGTACGTTGCGCTCCACGTTCAGGTCCACGGAATCCACCTTGACGCCCGGGAGGTCGAACGCCACCACGAACTCGCCGTCTTCCTGCCAGGCGTCCATGGGCATTGCCGCCGGCCGGGCGGCGGTTCCGAAGACCTGCTGGGCGAGCCGGTCCAGCTCACGGAACGGGTCCGTACGCATCAACATCATTTCCCACTCCTTCAGTTGCTAGAAGTTGAATCCAGTTCATCTACCCACCATCGGTTATCTGTATTGGTGGATATAGATTTTTTATAGCACTCGTGCGAGACTGATGCAACATCACGGGGAAGGTATTTTGGGGTGGACGCGGTCAGTAGAACGCCAGAACAGAAACCGGGTCCTCGGGCCGGTCAGGCACTGTATGCCATCTCTGTAGCAGCAAAGCTGGCAGGGACCGGGCAGCAGAACATCAGGCTCTACGAGACGAAAGGGCTGATCCTCCCGGAGCGTACGGCCGGCGGCACGCGTCAATACAGCAACGCCGACATCGGCCTGCTCCTGCACATCGGGGAACTCCTGGACCAGGGGCTCAATCTTGCCGGCATAGCCAAAGTCCTGGAGCTCGAGGCAGCGAATGCCGAACTGCGCCGCGCCCTCAGACGGGCCAGGTCACGCCCGGACACGTAGCGGCCAGGGTCCCCTGGCCAGTCAGGATCCGCGGCCGCCCGCCAGCCGGTAGGACTCCTCGAGCAGTTCTCCGAGTTCCTCGGCGCCGATTTGGTCCAGCCGGACCAGCACCAGCTGCGGCGACCGCTCATGGTGCGGGGTCCAGAAATATGTAGCAGGCTCCATGCCGGCCAGCGCCTCCCGCTCGGTGGTCTTCACCGTCAGCACGCCGTCCTCCCACATGCGTGCCATCAGCGTCTTCGCGAACCAGGCGGGCCGGTCCCAGCTGCTGCGTTCGGTGACACCGGGCAGCGCCAGGCACATCCTCCGCACGTCGTCCTCGGCTGCCATCGCGGCTAGTCGCCCGGCGCGTCCGCTTTGGAGAGTTCGCCCGTGATCCGTTCGCCGGGGATCCTGGCGGTCCGCCACGTATCCAGGGCGATGACGGCACCGAGGATCAGAAGCGAGAGCGTCATCGAGGCCAGCGCGTCGCTGAGCCAGTGGTAGCCAAGGTACAGGCGGCTCACCGCGGCGAGAACTATGCCGATGCCCGCACCAACGAAGCCGAAGACGGCCGACGTCGGGTTTTCCCGTCGCGAGAAGACCAGGAAGGCGGTCACTAGCAGGAAGTCGCAGGCACCCAGGACGTGGCCGGACGGGAACGAGAAGGTGTGGTCGGCGCCGAACAGCATCAGTTCCACAGGGGGCCGCGAGCGCTGGACGATCGCCAGGATGATCTGCGATATCACGACGCCGGTGAGCATGGCGGCGGCGAGCATAATGGGCCGCCAGGCGTGCTTGGCCGCGAACCCCCAGACCACCGTCACCACCAGCACGATGATGGGCAGGGCGACCGGGCCGAAGACCACCGCGAGGAAGATCATCACGGCAGTGAGGGTCTCGGACCGGAGCGAGAGCAGCCAGTCGCGGATGGATTCGTCGGGACCCCAGGGGCCGGTACCGCTCTGCAGGACGCCCACCAGCGTCGCGACGAACAGCAGGGCCCCCACGCTGATGAGCACCACCGCCGTCCGGTACAAAGCCTTCCGCGCGGCCGGTTCCATGAAGCGTTCCTCCACCACGAACTTGTCATGGAAGGTCCGCCAAAGACTGTTCTTGCCTGCCTGCTCTGCCACTGTGTGTCCGTCCGTGCGCCGTTAAGGAGTGCCTAAGGTGAAGATTATCCCTTCTGCCCGGCGTTGGCCTGCTCTGCCCGTCGTTGGCCCTGCGGCGGGCATGTCAGCCCGCGGGGGTAGCCTGTCTCAATGGGCGCGATGAATGAGCTGATCAACCGGCAGGGCGTGGAAACACTGGCCGGGATCCTGGCTGCGGCCGCTCCGGGATCGGGCTGGCCGCAAGTGGCTGCTGCCGCCGCACACTTGGACGAGTTGAGCCTGCGCAGCCGGACGGATGCGGTGAGCAGTGCGTTGCTGGCGGATGTGCGGCAGCTTCCGGATCCGGGATACCCGACGGCGGCACGCATCTTCCGGAGCGCCCTTTCCGGCGCCGGTTTCACGGGCTGGATCCTCTGGCCGGTATCCGAAACGGCCGTCACGCTTGCCCTCGAATCAGGCACTTCACCCTACTTTGACGACTGCCTGGCCCTTCTGGCCGAACTGACCCCGAGGCTCACGGGCGAGTTCGCCATTCGCCGGCTGCTGGCCGCGGACCTGGAGCGTTCCCTCGAGATCATCCAGGGCTGGACCGGGCATCCGGACGAGCATGTCCGGCGGCTGGCCAGCGAGGGGACGCGGCCGTACCTCCCCTGGGCGGTGCGGGTACCCGCCGTCGTGCTTCACCCGGAGGCGTCCCTCCCGGTTCTGGACGCCCTGTACCGGGATCCTTCGGAGTACGTGCGGCGCTCGGTAGCCAACCACCTCAACGACCTGGCGCGGCACGCACCAAAGGTAGTGGTGGCGACGGCGGCGCGCTGGCTGTCCGCGCCGGACGCCAACACCGCATGGGTGGTCAGGCACGGCCTGCGGACCCTGATCAAGAATGCGCACCCGGGAGCGCTGGCCCTGCAGGGGTTCGTGCCGGCGTCGCTCGCTGTCACGGGGCCGCGGCTGGACCGGAACTACGTGGCCCTGCCGGGTGAACTTGCTTTCGACTTCGAGATCGCCAACACCGGAAACGGCGATGCCCGGCTGGCGGTTGACTACGTGGTCCATTACGTCAAAGCCAACGGCACGCAATCGGCCAAGGTCTTCAAGATCGCGGCGCTCACCCTCGCCGCGGGTGAGACCCGTACCCTCTCGAAGCGTCATGCCTTCCGTCAGATGACCACCCGGGTGCACCACCCGGGGGTCCACGCCCTTGAGCTGCAAATCAACGGGATCCGGCACGGGCACACGGAGTTTGAGCTGCACCTCTGAGGGGGGAGGCACTGCCGGTACCTGTATCAACAGCCACTCCCACACATGCGGAATGTGCGGTTGGCTAGTGGAGGAACACCCGGGCTCCTGCCCCTGACGAAGTGATGAGGAAACGAAAATGCGAGCAACCATCATGTATGGCGCCGGCGACGTGCGCGTGGAGAACGTGCCCGATCCCGTCATCCAGAATTCGACCGACGCGATCGTGCGGATCGTCAATTCCTGTATCTGCGGCTCCGACCTGCACCCCTACCACGGCATGCCCTCGTCCAGGCAGGGCAGCCCCATGGGCCACGAGTTCATCGGCGTCGTGGAGGAAACAGGCAAGGACGTGTCCACCCTGAAGAAGGGGGACTTCGTCATCGCCCCGTTCGCCTGGTCCGACGGTACCTGCGTCTTCTGCCGTGAAGGCCTGCAGACCTCCTGCCGCCACGGCGGGTTCTGGGCCTCGAACGGAATCGGCGGCGCCCAGGCCGAGGCCATCCGTGTCCCGTTCGCCGACGGCACCCTGGTCAATGCCCCTGTGGGTGAGGACAGCGAGCTGCTGCCGTCGCTGCTGACCCTCTCCGACGTCTACGGCACCGGCTACCACGCCGCCATCAAGGCAGGCGTCAACGCCCGGACCACTGTCACGGTCATCGGTGACGGCGCCGTCGGGCTGATGGCGGTGCTGTCCGCCAAGCAGCTCGGTGCCGAGCAGATCATCCTGATGGGCCGGCACAAGGCCCGCACCGACCTGGGCATCGAATACGGCGCCACCGACGTCGTCGCCGAACGCGGTGAGGCCGGCATCGAGAAGGTGCGCGAGCTCAGCGGCGGCGACGGAACGCACACCGTACTTGAGTGCGTGGGGCACCGCCCGGCGTACGACCAGGCCCTCGGCGTCATCCGCCCTGGCGGCGTCATCAGCCGGGTGGGCGTGCCCCAGTACGAGGACGCTCCGATCGGCTTCGGCTCGATGTTCGGCCCGAACATCACGCTCACCGGCGGCCCTGCCCCGGTCCGCGCCTACATCGAGACGCTCCTGCCCGGCGTCCTTGACGGCACCGTCAACCCGGGCAAGGTGTTCGACCGGACCATCAACCTGAACGAGGTCCCCGACGGCTACCGCGCCATGGATTCCCGCGAGGCCCTGAAGGTCCTGGTTTGTCCGTAGCGCCACCCTCGAAAGGAAACAACCATGGCTACCTGGCTCATCACAGGCTGCTCGACCGGACTCGGCCGCGCGCTCGCCCAAACCGTGCTTGCGAACGGCCACAACGCCGGCTACGGTTACCGTGCCGCGGTTGAAGAAGCGGACGACGCCGAGATCCGGCAATTGTTCGACACCAACTTTTTCGGCGCCGTCAGCATGATCAAAGCAGTACTCCCCGGCATGCGCGCCAACAGGGCCGGGTCCATCCTGAACATCTCCTCCATCGGGGCGCGCATCTCACCGGCCGGATCCGGATACTACTCCGCCAGCAAGGCAGCCCTGGAGGGCCTGTCCGGCTCCCTCCACAAGGAACTGAAGCCACTCGGAATCAACGTCACCGTCATCGAGCCCGGCGCGTTCCGCACCGACTTCGCGGGCCGCTCGCTGACCCAGTCGGCCACGCCGATCAAGGACTACGCGGAGACGGCCGGGAAGCGGCGCAAGGAGAACGACACGGTCCACGGCACCCAGCCGGGCGACCCCGCCAAGGCGGCGGAAGCCATCCTGGCGGTCGCCGCGAGCCCGAACCCGCCGTCCCTGCTGGTGCTCGGCAGCGACGCTTTTGACTTGTTCGGCGCCGTCGCCCAGGCACAGCGCACGGAACTGGACCAATGGCGGGACGTCAGCCTCAGCACGGACATCGGAGGAGAACAACCATGAGCACGCAGAAGCAACCGAAAACGCCCACCGTCAAGGGACCCGATGACTGGTTTACCGGCGACGTCTACTTCAACGCGTACTACTCCGGCCAGCAACCGTCCCGTGCCCGGCTGAATCTGGTTCGCTTCACTCCTGGCGCGCACACCGCCTGGCACAAGCACGCCGTCGGGCAGACCCTGCACGTCACGGAAGGCATCGGGTATGTGCAATCGCGTGGGGAAGAGCTGATCGAGCTGCAGCCCGGCGATACGGTCTACACGCCCGCGGGTGAGTGGCACTGGCACGGTGCGACGGAAGGCAACTTCATGTGCCACCTCGCCCTGTGGGAAGCACCAGTGGACAGCGACGAGGCCGAAACGGTCTGGGGCGCCAAGCTCACGGCCGACGAATACCCCTCGACGAAGTAGAAGACGACAGGCACCCGCACTAGGGCCGCAGCGCGGCGTTACTGCGGGTGCTTGGCAGTTGGTGATGGTTCGGCGAACTCGTCATCGTGCGTGGCAGCCCAGGAGGCCAAGAGCTGCAAGGCGTCAGCCGTCGGGGAACCGGCGGGCGCGGTGTACACGTTCAGCACCAGGCCCGGCTCGCTGGGCAGCTCCATGGACTGGTAGTTCAAATCCAGGTCACCCACCACCGGGTGGTGCAGCCGCTTAAGCCCGCTGCGGTGGAAGACGACATCCCGGGAAGCCCACCGGTCCCTGAACAGCTCGCTCTGCGTGGACAGCTCGCCGACCAGCCGGATGAGTTCGGGGTCGTGCGGATGCCGGCCTGCTTCAAGCCGCAGCATCGCTGCGGCATCGTTGGCGATCTGATCGTAATCTCGCCAGAACTCCCGGGCTGCCGGGTCAAGGTACGTAAACCGGGTGGTGTTCACGGGGCGGTGCGCGCTTTTGAAAACAGGTGAGTAAAGGGCCCGCCCCATCCGGTTTGCTGCCAGGATGTCGTGGCGGCCGTTGCGGACCCACGCCGGCGCGTCAGCCATTGCATCGAGGACCTGCTGCACTTCAGGGCGGACAGTACCGGACGGCTTGCTGCGCCTCCTGCGAGCCGGCCCGGCGGCGCGGGCGAGGTCAAAAAGATGCTCCCGCTCGGCTTCGTCCAGCTTCAGCGTGCGTGCGAGGGCATCCAGCACGCTTTCGGACGCCCCGGCGAGGTTGCCGCGCTCCAGGCGCACGTAGTAGTCCACTGACAAACCGGCCAGCATCGCCACTTCCTCACGCCTCAGGCCGGCGACCCGCCGATTCCCGCCGTACGCAGGCAACCCGGCTTCCTCGGGCGAAATCCGCGCCCGCCTGGAACTTAGAAACTCTTTTATGTCCGCGCGCACGTCTCCCATACCCCTACGGTAAGCGCCCGCGGTCCCGGGCGGCAGGCACTGTCAGTACCTGCCTGCTCCGCGCCCGGGGAAGGCAAGCCCAGCCACGACCCGGCAGCTACCGCTGGGTGGTTCCGCTGGCGGTGGCGCCCAGCATGGCGAGCTCGGCCCGGCTGGGCAGGCCCTCCCAGTCACCGGCAGTGCTGACGGCGAAAGCCCCCATAACGGCGCCGCGTTGCAGGCGGCCGGCAACGTCCTCACCGTCGAGCAGGGCAGAGAGGTAGCCGGCTGTGAAGGCGTCCCCCGCGCCCACGGTATCAATGCTTGTCACCGTGACGGCGGGCGCCTCGAACCGTCCGGAGGCGGTATGGACGCCGGCGCCGGCTGCTCCCCGCTTGACCACGACTTCCCCAACCCCCTGCTCCAGCAACGAGGCAGCGAGCACGGTTTCGGCGTCGTCGTACCCCAGGGAATCGGAGCCGCTCAAGGCGGCGGACGCCACGAGGTCCAGTTCGTCGTCGGACGCTATCAGGATGTCGGCGTGCCGCGCGATGGGGCCCAGCACGGTTCGGGCCTCGTCCCGGGTCCAGAGCCGGCTGCGGTAATTGACGTCGAGGGAGACCACCACTCCGTCGGCGGCGGCGCGCTCGGCAGCGTATTCAAACGCCTTCCGGGCTTCCGGGCTGAGCGCGGGGGTGATGCCGGTCAGGTGCAGCACGCGCGGGCTGGCACCGAGGGCACTGTCCACGTCGTCCCGGCTGACGGTGGAACCAGCCGAACCGGCGCGGTAGTAGAAGGCCCGGGTGACGTCCGCGGTCCGCTGTTCGAGGAACATCACGCCCGTGCTGCGGGACGGATCCACCCGGCACTGCGTCCCGATGTCCTCGGAGCGGAGCTGCCGCAGGATGAATTCGCCGTGCGGATCGGCGCCAACTGCACCGGCCCACGTGACTGTGTGTCCTAGCCGCGCAACCCCCACGGCGACGTTCGATTCGGCACCGGCCACGTGCATGGCCAAGCTTCCGCCGGCGGACAGCGGACCGGCGGACCGCAGCGACACCATGGACTCGCCGAAGGTCAGAAGGTCGACGGCGGCGCTCACCGCACGCCCGCTGCGGCGGTCGCTACGGCCGCTGCGGCCGTTCGGCGGGCAAAGGAGTCCGCCAGGTCCACAAACGCGCGGGCACGCCCGCGCGTCGGCGCGAGGTCACCGCCGGAGCCGACATCACCGAACAGCGGCCCGCCAAGCCCGACGGCGATCGCGCCGGCTTCCCAGTAACCCGCGGCCTCGTCCAGGCCCACGCCGCCGACGGCGATAAACGGGATCCCGGGGAAGGGATCGCGCAGCGCCTTGAGATAGCCGGGGCCGCCGATGGAGGCGGGGAACAGTTTGATGGCGGTGGCCCCGCGGTTCATCGCTTCGTACGCCTCGCTGGGCGTCAGGGCGCCCGCCAGGACGGGGATTCCCTGCCGCGCCGATTCGTGGATGGATGCGGCCAGGGACGGCGTAACCATAAACTGGCCGCCGGCCCCGGCGACGTTGTCCACGTCTTGCACGGTCAGGACGGTTCCGCCGCCGACGTAGCAGCCGGCCGGTGCGGCGGCGCGGACCTCGCGGATGGCATCCAGCGCCCCCGGCGTGGTCAGTGCGATCTCGACGAATCTGAACCCTTCCGCCATCGCGGCGAGGGCGGCCTGCGCCGCGGCCTTGCCGTCGGTACCGCGCACGATTCCCACGAGCCGCGACTCCCGGATTCCGGCCAGCAGGCTTTCGGGCGTGATGTCCGTGCTGTCAGTCATGTTGTTTACCATTCTGCAAATGCTCCGTCCGAGTGGCGCCAGACCGGCCCGCGCCAGGCGTGGCCGCGCTTGTCCGCCGCGCGGACCACGGCCTCGTCGATTTCAATGCCGAGGCCGGGACCGGTCAGCCGTTCAATGTGGCCGTCCACGAACTTCAGCGGGGACTTGTCCACCACGTAGTCCAGGACTTCGGCGCCCTTGTTGTAGTGGATGCCGATGCTCTGTTCCTGGATCAGGAAGTTGGGCGTCGCGAAGCCCACCTGCAGGCACGCTGCCAGGGCCAGCGGCCCCAGCGGGCAGTGCGGTGCCAGCTGGACGTCGTAGATTTCGGCGAGCGAGGCGATCTTGCGGACCTCGGTGATCCCGCCGGCGTGTGACAGGTCAGGCTGGGCCACGGCGATTCCTGCCTGCAGTGCGGGCAGGAATTCCTGCCGGCTGTAGAGCCGCTCACCGGTGGAAACCGGCGTCGTGGTTGAAGAGGTGAATTCGCGCAGCAGGTGCGTGTTTTCCGGGACCACGGGTTCTTCGAGGAAGAACGGCCGGTACGGTTCCAGCAGCGGCGCCACCCGGCGGGCGTTGGCCAGGCTGAAGCGGCCGTGGAAGTCCACCGCGACGTCGCGGTGGTCCCCCAGCACCTCGCGGGCCGCGGCAACACGGCGGACGACGCCGTCGATCTCGGCCACCGAGGCGACGGGGCTCATCCGGCCGCTGGCATTCATCTTGACGGCGGTCAGGCCCACTTCCAGCTGGGCGCTTATCTGGTCCGCCACCTCGTTCGGCTCGTCCCCGCCCACCCAGCCGTACATCCGGATCCTGTCGCGGACGTGGCCGCCCAGGAGCTGGTGCACGGGGGTGTTGAAGTGCTTGCCCGCGATGTCCCACAGTGCCTGGTCCAGCCCGGAGACGGCACTGGCCAGGATGGGTCCGCCGCGGTAGAAGGAACCCTTGGTCATGACCTGCCAGTGGTCTTCGATCCGGAGGGCGTCGTTGCCGATCAGCAGCTCCGAGAGCTGGCCGACGGCGGTGCGGACCGTTTCGCTGCGCCCCTCGCAGGTTGCCTCGCCCCAGCCGACAATCCCGCTCTCCGTCTCGATCCGGACAAACAGCCAGCGCGGCGCGACGAGGAAGGTTTCAATTCTGCTGATGAGTGTCATACCGGACCTAGCCCTTGGTAGCTCCGGCGGTCATGCCGGAGACGATGTACTTCTGCGTGAAGAGCGCAATGATCATGATGGGGATGGTCACCACGGTGGCGGCCGCCATCAGCCCGCCCCAGTCGATGCTGGCGTAGGAGACAAAGTCGAAGATGGCAACGGGAAGCGTCTTGGTCTTGGACCCGGAGAGCACCAGGGCGAACATGAAGTTGTTCCAGGAAAAGATGAAGGACAGGATGCCGGCGGTGGCCATGCCGGCCACGGACAGCGGCAGCGTGATGCGCTGGAACGCGCCGATCGGCGTCAGTCCGTCCACCTGCGCCGATTCCTCCAGCTCCAGCGGGAGCGAATCGAAGTAGCTCATCATGATGTACACGATCAGCGGCAGGGCAACGAACATGTGGCTGAGGATCAGTACCTCGAACCCACCTACCATTTTCAGGTTGGAGAACACGTAGTACCAGGGCACCAGCAGGGAAACACCCGGGATGACGCGGGCCATCAGGACCACCAGGGCTGAGCGGTGCATGGTGAACCGGCTCATGGCGTACGCAGCCGGGACGCCCAGCACCAGCGAGAGGGCCGTGGAGACAAAGGCCACCCAGAAGCTGTTGAAGATGAAGACGAAGTAGTTGTTGCGCTGCAGCACGTTTGCGTAGTTCTCGAACGTGGGGCTGAAAATGAACGATTTGGCGGTGTCGTAGATGTCAACGTTGGTCTTCAGTGAGGCCAGCAGCATCCAGAACAGCGGCGCGACCAGGAACAGCACGACGGCGATCAGGGCCGCGACGCGGAAGACCTTGTAGGCGCGGGTGCCGAGGGGCTTCTTCGGGCGGCGGACCGGCCGGGGATGCCGGGGCTGCCCGGCGGACGTTTGGGTTTTGGTGTTTTCGTTCAGGACGGTCATTTGCTTACCGCTTTCTTGCGCATGGTCAGCAGCCACATGGAGCCGATGATGATCATGAAGAACAGGATCAGCACCGCGGAGGACAGCCCGTACTGGTTGTAGTCGAAGCTCAGCCCGTAGGCGTAGACGTTCAGGGTCTCCACTTCGTGGAAGGACCCGCCTCCCTTGCCCTTGGTGGCGTACAGGATGTCGAAGGTCTTCAGGGCGTCGATGCCCCGGAGGAGGATGGCCACAATCACCGTGGGCATCATCAGGGGCAGCGTGATGAAGAAAAAGCGCTGGAACGCGTTGGCTCCGTCCATGCGTGCCGCCTCGTCGGGCTCCTCGGAGAGGGAGGTCAGGCCAGCGAGCAGGATCAGGACCACCATGGGGGTCCACTGCCACACGTCCATGAAGATGGTGGTGCCGAGCGCGGTGTCCTGGCCGGAGAGCCAGGGCTGGGCGGGGATGCCCACAGCGGCGAGCAGCTGGTTCGCGAACCCGATGTTGGGGTCGAAGATCAGCCGCCACATCATGCCGACGGCTACCGGGGTTGCCACGAGCGGCAGCAGGATGGCCACGCGGACCCACTTTTCGCCGCGGAAGGGCCGCCACAGCAGCAGGGCGATGCCCATGCCGAGTGCCACTTCGCAGACCAGGGCGATGCCGGTGAAGGTGAGTGTGCGGCCCACAGCGGGCCAGAAGCGTTCGACGTCGGACAGGACCGTCAGGTAGTTTTCCAGGCCGATGAATTCGGTGGCTGCGCGGACGGAGCCCTGCGAATCGGTGAGGCTCAGGTACAGCGTCCAGGCCAGCGGGAAGATGATCAGGACGCCGACGAAGGCCATCGCCGGGGCTGCGAAGAGCCATTTGCGGTGCCGGTTGGCCCAGTCAGAGAATTTTTCCCGGGCACCGGGAGCACGGCCTGCGTTCCGGGCTGCGCTGCGGGGAGGAGTCATTACAGACATGGTTCACCTAAGGAGTTGGGGGGTGAAGAATGGCCGGGGCGGGACGGCAGCGTCACTGCCGTCCCGCCGGGGCTGTTGCGTACACCGGGCCTCATTGGCTGAGGCCCCGTGCACTGCGTGCGTTACTTCTTTTCGCTGTCCAGGAACTTCTGGAAGGCCACGTGGGCCGAGTCTGCTGCGGCGGAAGCGTCGGCGCCGGTGATGCTGGCAACGATCGGCTCGCCCACGATTTCGCGGGCCTTGCCAACGGTGACTACCTCGGGACGGTCGTGGCCCACACCGTTTTTGGCGCTGGCGGCAATGGCTTCGGCCAGGTCCTTCGGGTACGTGGAAGTTCCGGCTGAGTCAGCCCAGACGGAGGCGCGGGGTCCGGGGACGCCGGCCTTCTGTGCGGCCAGGGTGCGTTCCTTGCTGGTGGCCCACTGGATGAACTTCCAGGCGTTGTCCTGGTTGCCCGAAGCCTCGTTCACTGCCAGGCCCCAGGACGGGATGTTGTACGGCTTGGAACCGGCGGGACCGGCGGGCAGTGCGGCGAACCCGACAGTCTCGGCAACCTTGGACTTGGCCGGATCGGTGGCGTTCTTGTAGAGCGAGTCCGCCTCGGTGTAGAAGGCGGCCTTGCCCTGGGTGAAGATGGCCATCGCTTCGGGCCAGCTCATGTCCGTGCTGACGTTAGCGGGACCGTAGTTCTTGATCAGGCCGCCGTAGAAGGCATAGGCCTCTTTGGCAGCTGCCGAGTTGACGGTGGACTTGCCGCTGGAATCGGTGAAGTCGCCGCCGAAGCTGTACAGGAAGCTGGAGAACTGGGTGACGGCGGCGGACTTGCCGGTGCGGGCCACAAAACCGGCGGTGTCCGGGTTGGCTTCCTTGATGGCCTTGGCGGCCGCTTCAAGCTCCTCCATGGTCTTGGGGACCTCAAGGCCGGCGGCCTTCAGCAGGTCCTTGCGGTAGTAGAGGACTTCGCGCTCGGTGATGATGGGGACGCCAACAACCTTGCCGTCAGCGGTGGTGGCCTTGACCGGGCCCTCCTGGTAGTCCTTCCAGTCCCAGCCGGAATCCGAGGAGACCTTGCTGGTCAGGTCCGCGAGGTAGCCGTTCTTCGCGAACGCCTTGCCTTCCTGGAGCGGGCGGTACATCATCACGTCGATCTCGTCGCTGCCTGCGTTTAGCTTGACGTTGTACTGGTCCGAGAGCTGGTCTTCGCCGAGCTGCGTCAGTTCCACCTTGAGCCCGGAGGACTTCTCAAATTCCGGGATGGCGGCCTTGATGCCTTCGGTCCAGACGTGATTTGCGAGAGTTACCCGGACGATGCCGGATTCCTTGGCGTCGCTGCTGCCGCTGCCGCCGCCGCAGGCTGTCAGCCCCATGGAAAATGCCGCGGCGACTGCCGCGTACTTCATTACTGAACGTCGCTTCATGACGACTCCCTTGCTTCGAGGCTGACGTCACTGTCCAGCCATCTACAAATGCATCTTTACATCTGCTCTGGAAGAGAGCATAGGTAAATAAGGCAGACTTAAACAACCCCTTTTGGCAACCAGTATGATTTATCTATGAAAACCCCAAAGGCGGAGTCCCCTACCGACCGGCATACCGCGTTGGTCCAGAGTTTGGGGCTCGCCATTGCCGAGGGGTCCCTCGCGCCGAATTCGGTGGTGCGGCTGGACGAGCTGGAGGCGCAGCACAAGGTATCCCGGTCCGTGGTCCGGGAAGCCGCCCGGGTTCTGTCATCCAAAGGCATGCTGGCATCCCGTCGGCGGTTCGGCACCGTGGTACAGCCCGAAGAGGCCTGGAACCTTTACGATCCCCAGGTGATCCGCTGGCGGCTGGCCTCGTCCCGGCGGCTGGAGCAGCTTCAGGCCCTCAACGAACTCCGTGGCGCGATCGAACCACAGGCTGCCCGGCTCGCGGCCGAGCGGGCGTCGTGGGATGCCGGGAGCGACCTGGTCTCCCTGGCCGCGCGGCTGTGGGCGGCCGGCCAGCGCGGAGAGCAGGAGGAGTTCCTCCGGCTGGACGTGGAGTTCCATGCCGCCGTACTCAAGGCTTCCGGCAACGCCATGTTTGCCCAGCTCCAGAATCTTGTGGCCGAGGTCCTCACCGGCCGGACGGAACACGGCCTGATGCCAGACCTGCCGCACCACGAAGCACTTCAGCTTCACGTTGACGTGGCCAGCGCCATCCAGCGCGGTGAGGCCGGCGCCGCCCATGCCGCCATGAGCAGGATCGTGGAACAGTTCGCTGAGGAAGTGGGCCATATCTGGTCCGAGCACAACCATGGCAAGTCGCCGGATGCTTCCCCTCAGCACACAACCCCGCGGCACACAACAGGGGCCGACGGCGCCCCCCAATTGCCGCCGTCGGCCTCCCTTTCCACAACCGACAGCTAGAACGAACCCGTGGTGAACTGCCACGTCTTCGTGGCCAACTGATTGCCTGCTAGTGCAGCGTGTCGTTGATTACTTTGGGTCTGATTGTTTGTCAGACTTGATTCATGGTTTATCTGGCAAGGGCATTGGAATTGCGCGACGGGGACCGAG
>NZ_JAMXBG010000031.1:0-24901 GCF_023913835.1 Pseudarthrobacter raffinosi
ACATGTCACGGTTCCCGACCGCGGGGCACCTGTGTTCCTGGGCAAAGTTCTCCCCGGGCATCAACTCCTCCGCAGGCAAGACCAAGGGAAACGGTTCGACCGGACACGGTAACCGCTATCTCGCCCGGATCCTTGGCGAGGCCGCCGTCGGGGCCAGCAAAACTCACACCTTTCTGGGCGAACGCCACCAGAGGCTCGCGCGGCGGCGGGGCAAGAAACGCGCCATCGTCGCCACCGGACGTTCCATCCTCGTGATCATCTGGCACCTGCTGGAGAACCCGGACGCACGGTTCAACGACCTCGGGCCCGACTACTTCAGCCGCCATACCAACCCAGAGNTAGACGGTGCGGACAACGTCCTCGTAGCTGAACTTGGGCTTCGCTGCGCCCCAGGCGTCTGCGCCGGCCTGGCCGATGTTGACCACCAGGAAGCTCTTCTGGTCGCCGGCCGGGAAGAACGCGGCGTCGATGGCACCGAAGTCGGCTCCGGTCATCGGGCCGGCTGCGAGGCCGAGGGACCGGACGGCCAGGATGAAGTAGCCGGCCTGCAGGTGGGCGTTGTTGTTGCCGGTGGACGCAGCCAGGTCCGGGGCGGCGTCGTATATGGCCTTCGGAGCGTTGTATTCGGGGAGGAAGTTGTCCCATTGCTCGGCCCAGGCGGTGTCGTAGCTGAGGATGGCAACCAGCGGCGCGGAGGCGGTCTTGGCCTTGTTGCCGTTGGCCAGGGTGTCGACCAGCGTGGCGCGGGCCTCGTCCGAGCGGACGTAGGTCACGCGGAGGGGCTGGGAGTTGAAAGCCGTGGGGCCGAACTTCGTGAGCTCATAGATGGCGCGGGCCTGGTCCTCGGTCACCTCACCAGTAAAGGAGTTGGCCGTGCGGGCCTCGGCAAAAATGGCGTCGACGGCGGCCGAATCGATAACCGCTTCTTCGTGGGCAATAGTCATGGCGTACCTTTCGCTGGGCCGCTCATCGCAAATGATGGGCCGGCGGTCTGCTTTCCATAGTTGTAACTTCAAGCAGGCCGGACCTCTTCCCAATACGCAGGTGACGTTCACCACAGCGGAGGCGGGATTTCTGCTTGACCCCTCCAGAAAGCCTGAGGAACATAGGCGGTAAAGGCGCAGCCTGCCTGATCGTGCTCCCTGCGCCGCCCGACCCCAGCAGGGACGTGAAAACATGTCGGAGCCTCGGAATCGCCCATCACGGATCCGGTTCTCCGCCGTTCTGGCCGCCATCGTGGCAGTCGTGCTGACGGGCTGCACAGCGGCACCGCCGGCGCCTGTGCAGGTCACCCGAGCGTCCGTGACGTACCGGACCATCCTGGCGGAATTCAGCAAAAGGATGCTGGACCTCGGAGCCCCGGCAGTCCTGATCGAGGCGCGGATCGACGGCGAGACATTTTCGTCGGCTCGCGGGGCCCGCAGCCTCGAAACGTCGACGCCGGCTGAGGTCACCGACCCGGTCCACGTCGCCAGTGTCACCAAGTCCATGGTCGCCGTTTCGGTCCTCAAGCTCGTCGAGGAAGGCATCATCCAGATCCAGGACCCGGTGGGACGACACCTCCCCGAATTCGACACCCTGATGAAGCCGCCAGGCCCTGTCACGGTGGAGCATCTCCTGCGGCACACCAGCGGAATGCCCAACTATCACGACCCGCAACTGACGTCGCGCACGCTGCAGCAGGCGCTGACGCAGCCCATCACGGCTGAAGAAATTCTTGCCCTGACAGCCATCGTGCCCTGGGTGCTGACGCCCGGCGACCGCATGCTGTACGCCAACGCGAACTACATTACCCTTGGCCTCATCGTGCAGCGCCTGCGCGGCCAGCCCATCGCCCAGATCTTCCGGTCAGACATTATCGACCCCCTCAGGCTGACCGGCACGCATATGACCGGCCCCGGTCCGGCACCCGCAAACATGGTCCATGGCTACATCACTGTCGACGGCGTTCGGCTGGACACTGCGTACCTGGCCGGGCTCATCGGCAACACCGCGGCCGGCCTCGTCTCGACTGTCGGCGACGTGAACACGTTCTACGCTGCGCTCATGGACGGGCGGCTCCTGAAGCCCGACACCGTCAAGGAGATGCTGCTGGCGCCCGAGGGCTACGGGCTGGGCCTCGACCGGTGGGGCGACGCCTGCGAAGGCGGCTTCTACTACGGCCACGCGGGCGACACGGCAGGATACGGAACGATGGCCCTGACAACCCCGGACGCCAGGCGCCAGTTGACCATTAATCTGGCGTATCCACCTGGACCGCTAAACCTCACCCCGTACGCGCCCAGCATGAGCTGGCCTGGGAAGTATTGAGGATCGCGCGGAAGGCACTCGACAGCACTTGCTGAACCCGGACCGGGCCGCGCGGTATTGTTGCACCGGAAGATCCCAGCCCCAGCGGCAACCCCCTTGAAAGGCCCCGACCATGAGCATGCTCGGAATGAAATGGAAGCTCCACGGCACCGGCAAATCGATTAAGCCCGGCCACGTGGTTGCTCCGGATGAGCGGCTGGCCTGGCCTCTGACCATCGGCGTGGGCATGCAGCACGTCGTAGCCATGTTCGGAGCCACCTTCCTGGTGCCCATCATCACCGGGATGCCACCGGCCACCACCCTCTTCTTCTCCGGCATCGGCACGCTGCTGTTCCTGGTCATCACCAAGGGGCGGGTGCCCAGCTACCTCGGCTCCAGCTTCGCGTTCATCGCGCCCATCATGGCGTCCCAACAGCAGTTCGGCGTGCCCGGCGCGCTGGGCGGAGTGGTGCTCGCCGGCGTCGCACTGGCCCTGATCGGCGCGATCGTGCAGAAGTTCGGCGCGGGCTGGATCAACCGGCTGATGCCGCCCATCGTCACCGGCGCCATCGTGGCACTGATCGGCCTGAACCTTGCACCCGCGGCGAAAATGAACTTCGACGCCGCCCCCGTCACCGCCGTCATTACGCTGGCCACCATCATCCTGGTCGGCGTTCTTTTCCGCGGAATCGTCGGCCGGCTCAGCATCCTCGTGGGCGTGGTGGTGGGCTACCTCGTCGCCATGCTGCGCGGCGAAGTGAGCTACGAAAAAATGGAAGCCGCCGCCTGGATCGGCCTCCCGCACTTCCAGACCCCCGAGTTCCACGTGGGCGTGCTTGGCCTCTTTGTCCCCGTGGTACTGGTCCTCGTGGCCGAAAACATCGGGCACGTGAAGTCCGTGGCGGCCATGACCGGCCAAAACCTCGACGGCGTCTCCGGCCGCGCGCTGATGGCCGACGGTGCCGCCACGGTCCTCGCCGGCATCGGCGGCGGCTCCGGCACCACCACGTACGCGGAGAACATCGGCGTTATGGCGGCCACCAAGGTGTATTCGACGGCGGCGTACTGGGTTGCCGGCGTCTTCGCCATTGTGCTGAGCTTCTCGCCGAAATTCGGCGAACTCATTGCCACGGTCCCGCCGGGCGTGCTGGGCGGAGCGGCCACCATGCTCTACGGCATGATCGGAATCCTGGGCGTCAAGATCTGGGTACAGAACAAGGTGAACTTCTCCAACCCGGTGAACCTGACCACCGCCGCCGTCGCGCTGATCATCGGTATTGCCGACTACACGTGGACCATAGGGGAACTGACGTTCACGGGCATCGCCCTCGGCTCAGCCGCCGCCCTGGTGATTTACCACGGCATGAAAGCCATCGCGAAGGCCCGCGGCTCGGTGGCTGAACCGGAAACGGAGCAGGCGGGCCTGCCTCCTGCCGTGAGGGCCGCCGTCAACGCAGCAGCGAAACGCGCGCCGAAGAAACGCTGACCTTTTCGGGCCCCGGGTCAGGCTCCTGCGTCAGGCCGCGCGACCGCCGCCGATGAATGGTCCGGGCGGGGTTCCGATGCCGAAGACCGGCCGCGGCTCGGGACGCTTGGCGGACAGCTCCGCTTCTGGCGGGTGCTTCAGTTGCCGGATCACCCACGGAACCAGGTATTCCCGTGCCCAGATGAGGTCCTCGGTCCTGGCCTCCTTCCAGCTGCGGGGCAGCGGCGGCTTGGGCGCCAGGGGCTCCAGCGTGTGCGGGACACCCAGGGCCTTCAGCACGGCCGCGGCGATGGTGTGGTGCCCCAGCGGTGAGAAGTGCAGCCGGTCCGGATCCCACATGCCCGGGTTCGACAGTTCGCGCAGGAACCACAGGTCAACCATGACCGCGTCATGGCGGGCCGCCACCGCGTGGAGGTTCTCATTGAAGATGGCCACTTTGCCGCGGATCTGGCTGAAGACCGGCGTCGCACCCCAGTCCGGCCCGGCAAAGAGGACCACGGTGGCGCCGGACCTTGCCAGTTGTGCCACACCGTCGTCGATTTTTTCTGCGAGCCGGTCAGGATCGCTGCGCCGGAAAACAATGTCGTTACCGCCGGCGGAGAGCGTGACCAGGTCAGGTTTCAGGGCGACCGCCGCGGCAAGCTGGTGGTCGAGGATCTGCTGTACCAGCAGGCCCCGGACGGCAAGGTTGGCGTAGGCGAAATCAGGCTGGTTCGCACTGAGCTCCTCGGCCACACGGTCCGCCCAGCCGCGGAAACCGCCCTCGCTGCGCGGCTCGGGATCCCCGATCCCCTCGGTAAAGGAATCGCCCAGTGCCACGAGGCGGTGCCACGGGTGGGGCGCCGGTTCCACAGCGGTGTTCTTGGCTGCAATGTCCTGTTTCCAGACGTTCATGCCGTGCTCCCTGTTTTGTAGGGTCCCTCGCTGAGGGAGGGGGTTTCAAGTCCAGCGAGTCCCCGGAAAGGGGCGTTTTCCCGGCCACGTCCGGCCGGGTCCAGGCGCGAGGCAGCCACAATATTCAAGGCGGTCTCACGAAGCCCCTGGCGGGTATGCCGCGCGACGGTCCGGAGGTACTGCAGGGCCGCCTCATGGCCGAGTCCGTAATCGGATTTGAGGGCGCTTACTGCCAGGTCCATAAGCACCATGGAGCTTTGGGCTACCGCAAGTTGCGCGCCGGCTTCGGCCCGCTCCGCCACCCGCACCACCATCCACAGCGACCGGGCAACCTGCCGCGCATACCGGCGCGTCCTGATGATGTCCTCGCTGGTGAAGGCGTGGGGAGTGGACGCGTAGAGGCTCAGTGCGGCGCTCCAACCGGCGGCGGCCGCAATCGGCATTGACAGCAGCGACCTGACGCCGTGGTCCGCGGCAGCACTGGCATAGCCCGGCCATCGCCGGTCGCGGGCGACGTCGGCCAGGTGCACAAAATCCCCCGTGCGCACGGCCTCAAGCACGGGTCCGTCTGCAAACGAGCACTGTTCTTCGTCTGCGGCGCGGGCCGCGGGGGTGCCGGCGGCGGCGGTTCGGGCCGATCCGCGGCGGAAGAAGGTGGCAGCCCAGCTGATCCCGCGGGAATCGCCATCGATGTCGCGCATGAACTCGCGGGTAACCGCAGCAAGGAAGTCTTCAACATCCGTGCTGTCGAACACCACATCCTGGGGGTCGGGAAGCGATTCCCAGCCCGGCTCCCCCGGTGTCTCCGCGGCCATGTTCCACGCCTAGGTTCGAAACGCGTGGCCCACTGCAAAACCTGCTTCTAGGATACGTCCGGTGAAGGCCCCCCAGGGCGTGGACCACCCACATAAAAACCGCAGTCCGGGCACAGAACAGTGCTTACCCGGCGTCGAAACTTTCGTCGCCGTCGTCGTTCGGTGATTCGTCCTTGGCGCGGTCGGTTCCGCTGCCGTCCGGCAGGCCGGCAGCATCCTGTCCGGATTCCGACGAGAAGGGTTCAGAACCCTGCGAATCGGCGTTGGCGTCGTTGATCTCCGCCTCGGCGGAGGGCACGACGGCGTCGCGCGGGATGGGCGGTTCGCCCGGCTCGAACCCGGGATCATTGGTGTCACTTTCGGCGTGGTGCTGGTCATCGGTGCCACCGAAACGGCCGGCACCCGGCTCGCCGGCACTGTCCTTGTCTTCCTCATCGAAGTGGCTGAGATTGGGCGTGCCCGTGGCGAACGTTTCGCCGTCGGGGCTGTTCTGGTTCAGGCCGGCGGCATCAAAGTCCTCTTCCTCACGGGGCTGGGCGAACTGCTTAGTCTCCGCGCCGCCCACCTCCTGTTCCGCCGTCGGCGTGCCGTAGCCGCCCACTTCCACGTGCGGTTCCGTGCGCTGGTTGTCCTGACTCATGGTTCCTCCTGTTGTGGATGTGAATCTGACGTGCAAACTTCGTTACAGGCCCTTGCCGCCGGTCACCGGCAGCACTGCTCCGGAGATGTAGGATCCCTGGTCGGACGCCAGCAGCACATACGCCGCGGCCAGCTCCGCCGGCTGACCCGCCCGCTGCAACGGCGTGTCCTGCCCGAAAGTGGGCAGCTTGTCCGGCCATTCCGTGGCGGGGATCAGCGGAGTCCAGATGGGGCCGGGGGCCACCGCGTTTACGCGGATTCCCTTTGGTCCCAGTTCCTGGGCCAACGCCTTGGTGAAGGCAACCTGCGCTGCCTTGGTCATGGCGTAGTCGATCAGCCCCGGCGAAGGATTAAGGGCCTGGATGGAGGCCGTAGTAACGATCGAGGAGCCGGCTTTCAGGTGCGGAACTGCGGCCCGGGCCGTCCAGATCAAGGAATAGAGATTGGTCTTGAACACGCGGTCGAATTCCTCGGTGTGGAGTGACTCGAAGCTCTCGCGGTTCTTCTGGTAGGCGGCGTTGAGCACCACCACGTCCAGACCGCCGAATTCAGCCACAGCATCAGCGACGATCCGGGTGCTGAAGTCCTCCTCCCGACCGTCTCCGGCCAGCAGCAGCGCGCGCTGGCCCGCTTTGCGGATCCAGGCGGCGGTGTCCTGGGCATCTTCCTCTTCTTCCGGAAGGTAGGAAATTGCGACGTCGGCCCCCTCGCGGGCGAACGCGATGGCCGCCGCCTTGCCGATCCCGGAATCGCCGCCGGTGATGAGCGCGGCCTTACCCTGCAGCGCACCGCGCCCCTCGTAGCTGAGTTCGCCGTGGTCCGGCTTCGGATCCATCGGCGCGGTGAGTCCCGGCTGCTTCTGTTCCTGCTTCGGGAAGGGCCCGGAGTAATAGCCGTCCCGGGGGTCTGTGGGCGGGCCTGTCCGGTTCTGCGTATCGCTCATAGTCCACCTCTTCATTGAATCGGTTTTCGAAGGGCTCCGGCCGGCACCGGCTCTTTGAAACTATCCCGCCCGGAGGAGCAAAGTCCAGCGCCCGGAGGAAATAATCAGTAAACGTATCAAACGTTGCCCTTGGCGCAGCTTCAGCCTAGTTTTGGAGCACACGCCCAGCCCCGGAGCAAGGAGAAACATGTCGGATGTGGAGGACTTCACCGGCAGCACCGGCCGGAATGAAACCCGCGAGGAGCAGCTTGACCGGAACTGGGCTGAGTTGCTGCAGGAACTCCGGGTGCTGCAGACCGGGGTCCAGATCCTGGCCGGTTTTCTCCTGACGTTGCCGTTCCAGCAGCGGTTCGAGGACCTGGACGATTTCCAGGTGGCCCTTTACCTCGTCAACGTTGTGATCGCGACGCTGACCACCGCCTTTATCCTGCTTCCCGTCAGCGTCCACCGCCGGCTCTTCCGCCAAAGGCTCAAGGAAACCCTGGTCTCCAGCGCAGACACCATTACCAAAATTGCCTTGGCCGGCGTGGGGATGCTCAGTGTCGGGACAGCCGCCCTTGTCTTCGACGTGACGGCCGGCCGAGCCGCCGGCCTGACCGCCGGCGGAATCCTGCTGGCAGTCCTTCTGGTGCTGCTGGCTTATGTCCCGCTGCGGCTCAATAAACGCGCAGCCGAACAGTAGCCAGGTCAATAAGCCAGCAAGCTGCTGGGGATCCATTCGAAGGAGTGCACATGCGCACGTGGGCCAAGGAACACGGGCTTTTGCTCGCCAACGCCGGACTTTTCCTGGCGTTTTTTGTTGGCATGATCCTCTCCGGAGCTGCCGCCTACGGCGAGGACCAGGCGGCCCACGGGCAGCCGGGAGTCACGGTTCTGGACTACCTGTCTACGGGAAATTTTGTGGAGCCCACGTTTGAAAACTGGGAATCCGAGTTCCTGCAGATGGCCATGTACGTGATCCTGACCGTGTTCCTTTTCCAGAAGGGTCCTCCGAATCCAAGCCTGTGGGCAAGGCTGCGCCGCAGGACCAGGATCCGCGCGATGCCACCATCAGCGAGGCCACGCCGTGGCCGGTGAAGCGCGGCGGCCTGGTGCTGAAGCTGTATGAACACTCCCTGTCCTTGCTCCTCCTGGCACTGTTCATCGCCTCGTTCACACTGCACGCCTTCGGCGGCACGTCCGCATACAACGAGGAACAGCTCAGCCACGGCGAGTCCCAAGTGACGATCCTGGAGTATCTGGCCACCAGCAGGTTCTGGTTCGAATCCTTCCAGAACTGGCAAAGCGAATTCCTCGCCGTGGCGGTCCTGGTGGGCGCCTCCGTCTACCTCCGCGAAAAGGGCTCACCGGAGTCCAAGCCGGTGGCCGAGCCGCATTATGAGACCGGGGCCTGAGCGGCGCGCGCCTAGTCAGCCGCAGCCCAAGCAGTAAGCCCAGCGCCGCCGGGGGCTGGCTTCAGGCGCCTTCCAGAACCTGGCTGGTAGCCCAGGCCAGGTGTTTTGCCGCGTTGGCGACGGCGTCTTCCGGGCTGGCCGCGACATCCAGCAGCTGCGCGGCGGCTACCACGCCGTGCGCCGCGAGGTCCTCGGGCGTCACCATGATCCGCCCCGCCACCACGATCACCGGAATCCCGCGTTCCCGGGCGGCGTCGGCGAGCGCGATGGGGGCCTTGCCGGTCAGCGACTGCGAGTCCATGGAACCCTCGCCGGTGATCACCAGGTCGGCGTTGTCCAGTTGGCCCGCGAGGCCGGTGAGCCCGGCGACGAGCGCGAACCCGCCTTCCAGCCGGGCGTTGGTGAAGGCAAGGAACGACGCCGGGAAGCCGCCCGCCGCCCCGGCTCCCGGGATGTTGACGTCCCGGCCAGTCGCCTCCCGGAGTACAGACGCCCAGTTGCGGAGACCGGCGTCGAGCTGTTCCATTGCCTCGTCGTCGGCGCCCTTCTGGGCCCCGAAGACGTGGGCCGCGCCTGTGGCGCCATAGAGCGGGTTCTGGACGTCCACGGCGATCCTGAACGAGGCGGCGGACAGCCGGGGATCCAGTCCGGTGGCGTCCAGGGCTGTAACGTCGGCGAGTGATCCGCCGCCCAGCGGCACAACGTTGCCGGCGGCGTCCAGCGGCTTGAGGCCCAGCGCACGCAGGGCACCGCTGCCGCCGTCGGTCATGGCCGATCCGCCCAGACCCAGCACAATCTCGGTGGCTCCGGCGTCGAGGGCCGCGGCGATCAGCTGTCCGCAGCCGTAGCTGTGGGCCCGCAGGGCGTTGGCGGGGGTGGGCTCCATCTCGGCCAGGCCGGAGGCCTGCGCCGTCTCGATGACGGCGGTAGCACCGCCGTCGGCGTTCTTCCGGATGGCCCAGGCGGCGCCCACGGGGGCGAGGATGGGACCCACGACGGCGTTGAGCCGCTCCTCGTAGCCGGCCGAGACGGCAGCCTCCAGGGTTCCTTCACCGCCGTCGGCGATTGGAAACTGGTTGGCGACGGCGTCCGGGTAGACGCGCAGCGCACCTTCGGCGATGGCGGCGGCGGCCTCCGCGGCGGTGAGCGAGCCCTTGAACTTGTCCGGAGCGATGAGAATGCGCATGCCGTCCATCATGCCAGCCATGTCCGGGAAAGCGCTTGCCCAATCCGGCATGCGGACAGCGCGGGACGCCCCTACCGGCGGGCGTCGGGATCTTTGGCCTTGAGCACCGCAAAGTAGCCCGGTACGCGGCTGTTCCCAGCGGCGTCCATCAGCGGGTTGGTCTCGATGGTCGCGGCCCCGTCCTCCACCAGCGTCCACCGGTCCTTGGGCATCACACGGGCGAGCTCCTGCGGTCCGAAATGGGCCGGCATGGGCAGTGTCCGGATCGCGAGCTCCAGCGGGGCCGGGATGCTCCGCAGCGACGCACCCAGATGCGCGACGTACTCCACCGGGTTGCCCGGGAAGTTCGTCTCCGCCAGAAAGACTGTGCCGCGGGCGCCCACGAGCTGCCTCAGATTTTCCATCAGCGCGGCCTGATCGGCCTCGGTCAGAACGTGCAGCACGCCACGGACAAAGACGTTGGCATCCGTGGATCCCACCAGCCCGGAGACAGCCCCCAGCTCGGTCATGTCACGGGCCAGGTAGCTGACACCCTCAACGCCCGCCGATTCGTCCCGGGCACGGGCCACCGCGTGCGCAGACACGTCAACGCCCAGCACCTGCGGTGAAAAAGCAGTCAGCGCGCGGCTGAAGGCGCCGTGCCCGCACCCCACATCCACCACCGGAAGGTTGGGATCGAAGTGCCGCTGCAGGATGTCCCGGTAGCCCAGCAGCTCCTGGTCCGTGCCGGAGTCCCACAGCACGTCACTGCGGGCGCCTGTCCGGGCGATTCCGGCCCAATACCTGTCCCAGGCCGCGGTCCTGTTTTTGGGAGCCGACCAGGACAGCCTGATCAGTTTGGGCAGGATCAAGTACTTCCGCAAGGCGGCGAGCACCGGTTTCGCTGGGGATGGCATCGTACAAATATAAGACGCCGAACACGCCGCAGCAGTTTGGCCGGGCGGGTCCGTTCAGGCGGTGGCCGCTGGCTCCTTCAGCAGCCAGGCCATGGCATCGTCGCGGGACGTAAAGAACCGGGTGGGGCAGGGCAGTTTGTTGATACCCAGGATGAAGTTGGCCAGTACTTTGTCAACGGGCGACGCCCCCAGCAGCGCAACGCGGGAGGCCTGGCAGGGGCGGCCAAAAACCGTACGGGCTCCCCGGCTGACCTTGGCCGTGGTGGCCATATCCACCAGCATGGGGTGTCGGCGGGCGCCGCACAGGTCATTGACCTTCTGCATGGCCGCCTCAGCGTCGGATTCCGTAATGGACACACCCCGCGGCCACTTCAGCTGGATAACACCCCGTTCATCCAGCGTCAGGTCCGTCTTGGCCGCTTCTGCAGGCTGACTCGTCACGATTACCCTCCGCGCATTCTTATAGGAACAGGTATGCTCCGTCACCCTACAATGTACTCAGTCAGGAGCAAGCAGGTGCTCACTCAGGAGCGAAGGGGGCAGGTTTGCCAGCGGTCACACCACATTTCGCAACCGTGCCATACCTGGCTGTCGTTGCGGACCCCGACGCCGGGCGCCGGGAATTCACCACGGCGGCACTGGAAGCGGCGGGCTTCACGGTCAAAACTGCCGGCGACGCCGCCAGCCTGTCGGCGCTTCTGGACCAGCGCGAGCCCTCCGTCCTGATCCTGGACAGTTCACTCTCCGACGTCGACGCGACCGCCCCTGTGCTGGTCCTCGTGGATCTCGACAGTCCGGCAGAGGTCAAGTCAGTGGAGCATGCCGGCGTACGGGACTCCATCGCCAAGCCGCCTGCTGCCAAGGAACTCGTCCACCGCGCCACAGCCCTGATCAACCTGGTCTCCCGCCGGAACGAAGCGCGGCAGGAAGCGGAGACGCTCCGCGAAAGGCTGCGGCAGGTATCCGCGGCGGTCCGCGGAACCAACCATCCGCAACAGATCGCCGACTTTGTGGTCAGGGGGTTCGGCGAGACGTTCGGCGCGGACCGCGTCTGGCTGACCACATTCGACGACGACAGGGTGCCACCCATCACCGCCCAGTGGCAGCGGCCCGGCCTTGCTCCGCTGCCCGAAGGATTGTTCACGAACGAAGACCCGGCGCGCAGGACGGCTGACGCACTGTGGTCGCGGGCTGAGGCCCTGACGGCGGACGGAGAGTTCGCACCGCTGGGCACCGGCGACGTCCAGCTGCCGGCCGAACTCGCGAAGCTGCGCGCCGCCGCATCCGTGGCCGTCCCAATGGGGGACGGCAGCTCGTCCCTGGGAATTATTTGGATCGCCCTGCTTAACTCGCCCAGGGAATGGTCGCGGGCCGAGCTGGCACTGATCCAGCACGTGGCAGGCAATACCGCCCACGGCCTGATCCAAAGCCACCTGATCACCAGCCAGCAGCAGGTGGTCAAGCAGCTCCAGCAGCTGGACAAAGCCAAAACCGACTTCCTGGCCACCGTCAACCATGAGCTCCGCACGCCGCTGACATCGATCATGGCGTACCTGGACATGATCCAGGAGAATACGTCCGATCCCGTGTCCAGCGAGGTCCACCAGATGCTGGACATCGTGGTCAGGAACACGGAACGGCTGCGGTTGCTGATCGAAGACATGCTGAGCGTTTCCCGCAACGGGCATGAACAAAGCCCGCTGCACCTGACCCCTGTCCGGCTGGCTCGGACTCTGGAGATCGTCACCGCCGCGCTCAGGCCGCTCGCGACAGTGCAGAACGTCGCCATTGTGATGGCCCGCGCCTCGGAGGATCAGGAAATCCTTGCCGATGAGGTTCAGCTCCAGCAGGTTTTCACGAATCTGGTCTCCAACGCCATCAAGTTCACCCCCGGCGGCGGACAGATCGACGTCGTCAGCCTGACGCGGGCAGATGCAGACGGCACCCGCTGGGCGACGGTCAGCGTCTCGGACAGCGGGATAGGGATCTCCAGCGACGAGATAGCCCACATCTTCACCCGCTTCTACCGCGCCTCGAACGCGATGTCCGGGGCGGTTCCGGGCACCGGACTTGGGCTCGCCATCACGCAGGACATCGTCCAACGCCACGGCGGCCGCATTGACGTAACCTCGGAGCTGGGCGTTGGCACCACTGTCACCGTGAACCTCCGCCTTGGAGCCCACGCGTCCCACGGAACCTGAACCCGGAAAGGAGGCACCAGATGTTCGCTGACGATGACCCCAGGCTCTCCCAGCTGCTCGATGGCATCGTCCGGCTCGCCTCCGGAGACCTCCAGTCGCGCATAGAAGTATCGCCGGCCCGGGACGAGCTCGACGCCATCATCATGGGCACCAACCTCCTGGCCGAGGACCTGCAGATCATCTACGAAGAGCTTGAGCAGCGTGTTGAGGTCCGCACACAGCTGCTGCACGAAGCCCACCGCGAAATGCAGATGATGGCCATGCAGGATCCCCTAACCGGCCTCGCCAACCGCTCGGCGCTTCTGTCCGCACTGAAGTCCGCCCAGGACCACGACGGCGATCCCCTCAGCCAGCCCGTCATCCTCCTCCTTGACCTTGACGCCTTCAAATCCATCAACGACACCCTCGGCCACACTGCCGGCGATCAGGTCCTGATCACCGTGGCGCAACGCATCCGCAGCGCCGTCCGGACCAGCGACGTGGTTGCCCGGCTGGGCGGGGACGAGTTCGCCATCGTTATGCCGGCCACGGGCGCCGACCAGGCCACCGTCGTAGGCCAGCGCATCCTGGCCGCCATCAAGGAACCCATTGACCTGCCTGACCGGACCGTCCGCTGCGGGGCGAGCGTAGGACTCAGCGTCGGGGCGGCCGGGCGGAGGGCCGAGGACCTGCTGATGGAGGCCGATGTGGCCATGTACGCCTCCAAAGCCGAGGGCCAGAACCGGCTCCACGTCTTCGAACCCGGGCTCCTGCTCATCCGCAGGCTCCGCAGCCAACTCCTGGAGGATCTCCGGGCCGCCATCAAGGGCAACGGTCTGGTGCTGCACTACCAGCCTGTGGTTGAACTGGGCACCGGCCGCATTGAAGGGGTGGAAGCCCTGATCCGCTGGGACCACCCCACCCGCGGCCGCATCATGCCGGACGAGTTTATCCCGCTGGCAGAAGATGCCGGCCTGATCTCCGAACTGGGCCTGTGGGTGCTCAGCACCGCTGTAGGCCAGCTACGCACCTGGATTGATGCCGACGTGGTGGACAGCCGGTTTTCCGTCCGGATCAACATCTCTGCAACGGATCTGCAGAGCCTGCAGTTCATCGAGGACGTCCGCGCCGTGCTCAAGGAGACAGGCGTCCGTCCCGAGCAGGTTGTCCTGGAGCTGACCGAAGCGGCCATCGTCAGGGGCAACGAACTGGACCGGTATTCCCTGGGCGGGCTGCGCGGGCTGGGGGTCGGGATCGAGATCGACGACTTCGGTACCGGATACTCCTCCATCAGCTACCTGCGCCGGCTCCCCGTGGACCGGGTCAAAGTGGACCGGTCCCTGATCGAGGGCCTGGGTACAGACCCCAGCCAGCCGGCACTGGTGGCTGCAGTCCTGCAGTTAGTGCGCGCCTGCGGGCTCGAAGCCGTGTGGGAAGGCGTGGAAACGGCGGAACAGGCCGAGCACCTCCGGAACCTCGGGTGCCTCAGCGCACAGGGCTATTTCTTCAGCAAGCCCGTTCCGCCCGAACGGATTCCTGCGCTGTTGGCCGAAACTTCTTCCGAAAGTAATAGAGGTTGATCGATTAAGGGCTGCGCTTTGGATCATCCCGATATACGATCAAGTTGCGGTATCCGATTCTTCGAGGCCAGGAAGATCGGCATTAATCAGAAGTAGCGAATTCCGAAGGCATCTGGAAATTTGAAAATAAAGGGGCCAAGGAGCCATTACTTCGTCAACTGGGGGCGTTGCTAATGACGGTTCGGGTACAAGCTTGGGGAGTTATTGCGGCGGTTTTGGCGGATTCCGATCCTGCCGGGGCGGCAATACGTCAGCGCCTTAGCAACCGCTTGGGGGAAAACCCCGGCATGCCGGAACGGGCCCTGCTGGAATATCTTCTGGAACGCCGGCAACAGGACACCACAGACGCGAACACGCCCGACACCGCGCGCTTCCCGCAGCCTCCCAGCGCCATGCCGCCACAGGTGGCCGAGCAGCTGGATTCCTTGCGCAGCCTGTCGCGGATCAGCGCGCTGCTGGAAAACCAGATGTTGATGACCGCGTTCCAGCCCATCTACGGCCTCGAGTCCAAGGCCGTAGTGGGCGTAGAGGCGTTGTCGCGCTTTGTCAGCGACGACGGCGCCAGCGCGGAACTCTGGTTCGCCGAGGCGGCCGCCGTTGGATTGGGAGCCAACCTGGAATTCTCGGCACTCGCATCCGCAGCCGCCGCAGCCGCAAAACTCCCCCCGCAAGTCTATGTCGCCCTGAACATCTCCCCCACGTCATGCCTGGATCCCCGGCTGCCCGAATTGTTCGACCACATCGAGCTGCCAATAGACCGCATTGTGCTCGAATTGACGGACGGAATTTCGGACGAGGAATACTCGCATTTCGTTTCCGCAATTACGCCGCTCCGGGAACGCGGGCTGCGCATTGCAATCGATGACTCACACCCCGGCGCGGGCGCCCTCAGCCGGATGCTCCATCTGCGGCCCGACTTCATCAAGCTGGGCAGGAACGTGATCAGCGGCGTGGACACGGATACGTCCCAGCACGCCCTGGCCGCTTGCCTGGTGGACTTCGCGGAGCAGATCGGCAGTATTCTGGTGGCCGAAGGTGTTGAAACCACCGAGGAACTGATGGTCCTCACAGAGTTGGGCTTCAGCGCCGGCCAGGGCTACCTGCTGGGCCGGCCCTCGGTGCAGCCGAAGGATTGGGCGGCATGGAATACGCCGCTTGACCCCGACGGGCTCCACCGCCTCGCCGCAGCAGCCGATCACGGCACCCACGGTCCCGGCGGCTCCGACTAACGCAAGTCAGCCGCCGGGCCACTCGCCTCGCTCCTGCAAGACCTGCTTCAGCAGATCCGCGCGGTCCGTCACGATCCCGTCCACGCCCAGGTCAAGCAACCGGTGCATCTCGGCGGGGTGGTTGATGGTCCACACATGGACCACCAGGCCCAGGGCGTGCGACCTCCGCACATAGGCAGGCGTCACCACGCGGATCGCCCCGTACCGGACCGGAACCTGCAGCGCCTGGACATCCCGCAACGGACCCCGCAGGACAAATCGCAGCCACGCGGCCGGAAGCACCGGCCCCAGCAGGACGAACAGCGCGTTCGTCACCATCCCGGCGGACGACGCCACCGGGCGGCTCAGCAGCTCCAGCACCGCCCGGCGTCGGCGGTCCGAAAAACTGGCCACCAGGACCCGGTCATGCGCGCCGTGCCGTTCGATGCCGGCGGCCAGGCTTTGCACGGAGTTCCAGTCTTTGACGTCCAGGTTCAGCCGGGCGGCCGGGAAGGCCACCAGGAGGTCATCGAAGAGCGGCACGGGCTCGCGCCCGCCGATCCGCGCGGTGGAAACCTCGGCGGCGGTCAGCTCGGAAATCCGGCCACGGCCGTCAGTGACCCGGTCCAGGGTGTCGTCGTGGAAGAGCAGCAGCACGCCGTCGGAGGTGGTGTGCACATCCGTCTCGAGGTACTCATAGCCAAGTTCGGCGGCGGCCCGGAAGGCGGCCATCGAGTTCTCCAGCCCCTCCCGCGAGAATCCACGGTGGGCCATGGCGATGGGATGCGAAGGACGGGCAGCACCGCCGGAAGCATCAAAAAACGGCTCAGTCACGCTTGTGAGCGTACCGGAGCCGCTGGGCTATGCGTCCAGCGGCACAATCTCCACGCCGTCACTGCAGTGCAGCAGCGTGCGGCCGTGGCCGTCGTCCAGATCCACCCACACAGCGGTGTGGTCCCACGTGATGGCGTCCACGAACCCGCTGGTTTCGTATCCCGGGGCGCGGCGGACGCGCACGCGGTCGCCCTCTTTCAGTGCCTTCCAGTGCGCAGCCGGCTCTGCCGGGCGCAGCGGCGCTTCGGCCGCGCGTTGGTTGCCGTTCCTTGCCATGACTTCCCCTTTAGCCGCGGATGTGTATCCGTTGCCCACGGTAGGCGGCAAACGTGAACGGAAGGTGAGCGGAAGCTGTGAATTTCCGGCTACAGAGCCGGGATCAGGACAGCTCTACGCCCAGCGCCGCGAGCCTGGCCTCGAGAACCTGGGCCACGCCGTCGTCGTCAAAGTGGGGTGCCTGCTGCCCGGCGGCGCTGATGGCGTCCGGATGGCCGCTGGCCATGGCGTACCCGTGGCCTGCCCAGCGCAGCATCTCGACGTCGTTGGGCATGTCCCCGAACGCCACGACGTCGGCCGCGTCAATGGACAGGGAGTTGGCGTATTCGGCCAGGGTGACGGCCTTGTTGACGCCGGGGAGCGACAGTTCCAGCATCGCCACGGTGGGCGCGGAGTGCGTGGCGGCCGCCAGGTGGGCGACGGCGGGCCGCACCGCGGCCAGGAAGTCGTCCGCGGTGCCATCCCTGACAATCGCCAGGAATTTCACGACGGCGTCGTCCGGGGTGAGCGTTTCGGCCAGCGGGGCGGGGGTAAATTCGGCCAGCAGCTCGCTGGTGCCGTTCTCGATGAAACCGGGCTCAAGATGGAATCCGGTCAGTGTTTCCGCGGCGAAGAGAGCGGCCGGGCGCAGTTCCTTGATGATCCGCCGCAGTTCCAGCACCGCGTCCATGCCCAGCGTCCGGGCGGAAACCAGCCGGTCCGCTTCGAGGTCCCACACCACGGCGCCGTTGGAGCAGATGACCGTGCCGGTGTGGCCCAGCTGTTCCTCCAGCGGGTGGAGCCAGCGCGGCGGGCGGCCGGTGACAAAAACGAGCTCGATGCCGGCGTCCCGGCAGGCGTGGAAGGCCCGGACGGTGCGGTCGCTGATCTTTCCGTCGTGCCCAAGAATCGTTCCGTCAATATCACTTGCTACCAGCCGCATCCTGCCAGTCTACGTGGGGCAGGGGGCTTCCCGGGCCGTGAAGCCTCCTCCCTGGGGCCGGCCTGTTGGAGTCGCCCGGCGACGTTTTTTGACGCCGCGCTACGTTCTGTTGAGCCTGCACGTCGTTGCGTGAACGGTTGACGGCAGCGGCGACGTGGCCATCAACCCCACCGAAAACGCCCAGACGCTGAAACTGTTCCAGGACGGAAAGCTCGACGGCGCGTGGCTGCCTCAGCCCTGGGCCTCCCGCCTGGTGCTGACCGCCGGGGCCAAGGTCCTGGTTGACGAAAAGGACCTCTGGGACGGCTCACTCTCCGGCAAGGCCGGCGAGTTCCCCACCACCATCCTGGTTGTGAACAAGAAGTTCGCCGCCGAGCACCCGGACACCGTAAAGGCGCTCCTTAAGGGCCACGCTAAGTCCGTTGACTGGCTGAACAGCGCGGCTGCAGCCGAGAAGGCCAGCGTCATCAACGCTGCCCTCAAGGAAGCGGCCGGTGCCGAACTGAAGGCCGACGTGATCGAGCGGTCCCTGAAGAACATCGTCTTCACGGTCGATCCGCTCGCCGGAACCTACCCCAAGCTGCTCAAGGACGGCGTGGAGGCCGGCACCACCAAGCAGGCAGACATCAATGGCATCTTCGACCTGACGGCCCTCAACGAGGTCACCGGGGCGAAGACCTCGGCTGCCGGGCTCGGCAAGGAGTAGACCGCGTTCAACCCGCCCGCTTGCCTGCAACTTCTCCGGATTGCAGACAGGTGGGCGGGTTTTTCGCGTTCCCTCCGGGTTTCTTTTCGGGCCGACCGGCCGGGTCGATAATGACCGTATGGTTCACTTCACCGCCACTGTTCAGCTGCGGGGTCCCAATCCCTTCGTGGACGTCCCGACGACAGCTGTGGCTGAGCTGCTGCCGCTTGCGGAGCATGGCCGGATCAGGGTGACCGGCACGCTCAGGGGTACGGAGTTCAACGCCACCGTGATGCCGGTCTCAGGTCCGGACGGCACTTCCTGTATCTTTCCGGCGGCCTGAGGACGGCAACGGGCGTGCGCATCGGGGAAACGGTCACATTGGACGTTCAGGCGCTCAACACCAACGAGGTCATCCCACCCGGAGATTTATCGGCAGCCCTGGACGCGGCCGTGGGAGCGGCAGGCAACTGGGGGCAGCTGCCCGTTTCGCAGCGGCGGGAGTTGACGCGCTTCCTTGAGGACGCCCGAACCCCGTCGACGCGGGCGCGCCGGGTGGAGCAAATTATGGCCCAGGTGCTGGGCGGGGACGTCCGGCCGCCGGGCCTGCGCGCGGTGGGCTGCCAGGAGCATCTGCAGGGCCTAACACCCTGAAGATCACGCGCCATGACCCCGCGTCGCAGCGAACAAGCCCTGATAGTATTCCAATATTCATTGGAATACTGGAGGTCGAAAGTGAACCGGGACGCCTACGCGCACGTGGCGCGCATTGGAAAGGCCATCAGCAGCGGAAACCGGCTCGAACTCCTCGAGCTGTTGGCGCAGGCTGAGCAGTCCGTTGACAGCCTGTCCCGCTTGTCCGGCATGGGGGTGACGACCGTTTCTGCCCACCTGCAAGTACTGAAGGGTGCCGGCCTGGTGCGGACGCGCAGGGATGGCACCAGGATCCACTACCGGCTGGCTGGTCCGGAGGTCGCCGGATTGTTCGTGGCGATGAAGAACATGGCGGCCCGGGTCCTCCCCGGCCTCTCCACCATCGACGGTGAGAAGGACTCCGGCAGCGGCCGCGATGACTCCGTGCCGCTGATCCGCACCATCGAGGAAATCCGCGAGGCATACATGCTTGATGTCCGCCCCGCGCACGAATACCAGGCAGGCCACTACCCGGGAGCGGCATCGATTCCCCTGGACGAGCTGGCCTCCCGGATCGGGGAAGTTCCGCGGGATCGGAGGGTCATCGTCTATTGCCGGGGCGAATTCTGCCGGCTCGCCCGTGATGCGGCACGTCTGATGCGCGGGCAGGGCATCGACGCGTACGCCATGGATGAAGGCGTCCTTGAATGGCGCGCCAGCGGCGACGTCGACCTGACCGCCACCGCATAGGCCCCGGCTGTGCAGCAGATCCCAGAAAAACTGGTCCAGTTCTACTCCTTTTCCCCGGAGCGCCGCCATGCGCTCTATCGGCGCACCCTCGCCGTCGTCATCATTTCCCAGATTTTCGGAGGGGCCGGTCTCGCCGCCGGCGTCACCGTCGGCGCCCTTCTGGCCCAGCAGATGCTCGGCACCGCAGGGCTGGCAGGCATCCCGGCGGCACTATTCACGCTCGGCTCAGCCGGGGCGGCCTTCCTGGTCGGACGGATTTCCCAATCCCGGGGCCGCCGTGCCGGCCGGGCCTCGGGATTCATCGCCGGCGGCATCGGAGCAGCCGGCGTCGTCCTGGCAGCGGTAACGGACAGCGTGGTCCTGTTATTCATTGCCCTTCTCGTCTACGGTGCCGGAACGGCCACCAACCTGCAGGCACGGTACGCCGGAACCGACCTCGCGCCACCCCAGCGGCGCGCCACCGCAGTCAGCCTGGCCATGGTGTCCACAACACTCGGCGCCGTTGCCGGACCGAACCTGGTCACCCCGATGGGCGCATTCGCCACAGCCTTGGGCATCCCGGCCCTGGCCGGACCGTTCCTGCTCGCCTCAGTCGCCTACGCCTTCGCGGGCCTGGTGCTGTATTTCTGGATGCGGCCCGACCCGCTCCTACTGGCTACCGCGATCAGTGCCCAGGACCGGGCGGAGACTGCCCCGGCCACCGATTCGCCGTCCACCCCGGAACCGCCGGGGAACAACCGCGGTGTCGCCGTCGGCACCACCGTCATGGTCCTCACCCAGATTGCGATGGTCGCCATCATGACCATGACCCCGGTCCACATGCAGTCGCACGGTCACGGCCTGACCGAAGTCGGAGTTGTGATCGGCATCCATATCGGCTTCATGTACCTGCCCTCGCTGATCACTGGCGTCCTCGTCGACCGGCTCGGCCGGGTCCCCATGGCCGTCGCCGCGGGCGTGACGCTCCTGGCAGCCGGGATCCTTGCGGCAACGGCCCCTGCGCAATCCATGGGGCAACTGATGATCGCACTCGCGCTGCTCGGACTGGGCTGGAACTTCGGCCTGATCAGCGGCACGGCCCTCATCGTCGACGCCACCCCGCTCGAAACCAGGGCCAAGATACAAGGCTCCATTGATGTCCTTATCGCCCTTGCCGGCGCAACAGGCGGCGCCCTGTCCGGAGTCGTCGTCGCCGGCGCCAGCTACGCCGTTCTGTCCCTGGCCGGAGGCGTCCTGTCCCTCCTTCTGATTCCCGTCGCGGTCTGGTCACAACGTACAACACCCCGTAACTGAGTGCCCCGCCGATTTCGGACGCCGCGGCCGGCGCCGTCCCGGCTAACCCTGGCGGGCTTCCCCGGCGACCAGGCTACACCGTGCGCGACCGCAGCGACGTGCTCGAAGGCGGCGGCTATCCCGGCGCGCCGGACTTGCGCGGCGCGCCAGCCTCGACGGGTAGCCCGGCCTCAGCCCACTCGGGATAGCCCTCCTCGAGCCTGACGGCAGGCATACCCTGTTCCCGCAGCGTCCGGACCGCCTCGTCGGCGAACACGCAGTACTGTCCGCGGCAGTATGCCACGATGATGCGGCCGTGCGGCAGGTCCTTCATCCTCCCCGCCAGCTCTCCGACAGGAACCGAAACCGCGCCCGGGATGTGGCCGGAGCGGAATTCGCGCTCAGGCCGCACATCGAGAACTACGACATCTCCGGCGGCCATTCGGTTGGTCAGCTCAGTCCGGGTCAGGGAGTCCAAGGCCGCCCTGTCCCCCAGGTAGGCCTCGGCGAGTTCGTCGAGTTCTGCGACATGCTCGGATGCAACCTCCCGCACGGCCGCCCAGAGTCGCGTGACAGCGGTGCCGCTGAGGCGGTAATGGATCCGCGTTCCTTCGCGACGGGTGCGCACCAGGCCTGCCCGCAGGAGCTGCTGAAGATGCTGCGAAGTATTGGCGATGCTCTGCCCGATTTCCTCGGCAATTTCGTCCACAGGGCGCTCACCCTGGGCCAGGACATCCACTATCTCGGCGCGCCGACCACTGCCAAGGACCTTGGCCACGGAAGCAAATGCATCAAACAGCTTGTCCTTTGCCGGCCTGTCACTCATGCCCGATCCTCCGCAAATCATATTCAAGTAGGTACTTGACAAGATATACCCACCGGGTGTCGTATTCAAGTATTCACTTGAATACCACCCGGGCCGCGCCACGGACCCCGGGACAACCCGGAAAAGAGGCGAATTGCGATGGAATCGACAGCGACCTTCCGCAATGGCATTGACGTCGACCAGCTACTGGGGACCATCGATGCGATCCAGGCAGATCCCACCCAGGGCAGCTTTACGTTCAGAGCCACCAGCACCTGGCGCGGCGGCACCCATAACTCGGGAAAGATCCTGGGATTCACCCATGCGGGGGAACCCGACACCACCCGGACCGGAGACTTCACGACCGAGGGTGACGAACCTCCCGTGCTCCTCGGAAACAACGCCGGACCCAATGCCGTCGAACTGCTGCTGCAGGCCCTGGGCTTCTGCTACGCCGTCGGATACGCGGCCAATGCGGCCGCCCAGGGTATAGAGATCAGTTCACTGGAGTTCCACGTCGAAGGCGATCTGGATGTTCGGCCCTTCCTCGGCCTCGAAGGACCTCGGCCCGGATTCACCGCCATCCGTGCGCAGGCACGGGTCTCCAGCCCGAATGCCACCCCGGAGCAGCTTCAGTCCCTATGCCGGTATGTCCAGGACACGTCACCGGTCCGCGACTGCCTGGCCAACCCGGTTCCGGTTGAAACCACCCTCGAAATCGTATGAAGCACGGGTATAGCCATGGACATGGGAACAGCTGCAGTTGACCGAATCGAGCTTGAGGACAAGGTCAAGCAGGTCTATCGGGCGGTGGCCCAAAACCCCGCTGGCAAGTACCACTTCAAGATGGGACGTGGTCTTGCGGAGCAGCTGGGCTACCCGGCCTGGCTGCTGGACGCGATCCCTGCCGCCGCCGTCGAGTCCTTCGCCGGGGTGGGATATTTTTTCGACCTGGCGGACCTCAGGCCCGGAGAAAAAATCCTGGACCTGGGCTCAGGTTCGGGGATGGACGTCTTCGCCGCCGCCGTCACGGTGGGATCCGGCGGGCAGGTGGTGGGCCTTGACATGACCGAGGAGCAGCTGGAGAAGGCCGACGGCCTGCGGAAAGAGGGCGGCTTTCCCCAGGTCGCCTTCGCGCACGGGTACATCGAAGAACTCCCCTTCGACGATGCCAGCTTCGACTGCATCATCTCCAACGGCGTCATCAACCTGTCCGCGGACAAAGCCGCTGTGTTCCGCGAAGCGGCACGCGTGCTGCGCCCAGGAGGACGCCTGGCGGTTGCCGATATCGTCACCGAAAGGCCGCTGACCCAACAGATTGTCTGCAACATTGATCTCTGGGCCGCCTGCATCGGTGGCGCCACGCAGGAAGACACCTACCAGGAATTGATCGCCGGCAGCGGGTTCGCGCTGAAAACGCTCCGGACGAATCCGTATGAGTTCCTCTCCGACAGCGCCCGTGCGGCGACCACGAAATACGGCGTCAGGAGCCTCTCGATCCTCGCGTATGCCGGCTGACCTGCGGCACGTTGCCTTCGGAATTGCGCCACGCATAAGGATCCCCAAAGCGCTCCGGTTGCGGTGAGGGCAGATGTCTCATCGGATTGCGTGCCGTTGCCTCCGCGTGGCCAAGCCGGCGGTCGGTGATGCCGGAATCAGCCTAAGTTGCAACTGAGTTCAGTTCGGCACGCGTGGGCGGGTTGGCGCCCGGGCGGGAAACCGTGACGGCCGCCGCGCGGGCAGCGTGGGTCAGGAGCTCAGCCAGGCCCTCGGCCGGAAGCTCGCGCAGGTCCTTCCGGTTCTGCGCGCCGTCCAGGCCCCGGTCCACGATCCCCGAAAGCAGCGCGGCCATAAAGGAATCACCTGCGCCCACGGTGTCGGCCACTTCCACGCGAGGCGCGTCAATCGCGGCTTCACCGGCGGCCGTAATTCCCCACGGACCGGCCGCGCCCCGCGTGACCACCACCACGGCCGGCCCCTCGGAGCCACCCAGCGACAGCCAGCGGCGCGCTGATTCCAGCACATCCACACCCGGATACAGCCACTCCAGGTCCTCGTCGGAGGCCTTGACCACGTCCGAGAGGGTGACAAACTTCTCCGCCTGCGTCCGTGCATAATCCACGTCGGTGATGATGCTGGGCCGGCAGTTGGGATCGAAGCTGATGGTGGCGGCGGGATGGGCGTGCTCGACGGCGGCGAGCACCGCCGCGGCGCCCGGCGCCAACATCGTGGCGATGGAGCCGGTGTGCAGCAGGGTGGTTCCCTGCAGCATAAAGGCGAGGCGGTCCGCCAGGCCGGGAAGCTCCCAGGCGAGATCGAACGTGTAGGTGGCGGCGCCGTCGTCGTCGATTACCGCGGTGGCTACGCTGGTTGGCAGCTCGTCGGGGCCCAGCGGCAGCATAACGGAGCTGGAGCGCAGGTGCGCCGCCACCGAATCCCCGTAGGCGTCGCGGCCGTAACGGCCGACGAATTGCACGGGATGGTCGAGGCGGGCCAGGCCCACCGCGACATTAAGGGGACTGCCGCCCACGTGGGCTTCGATTCCGGAGGCGCGCTGGACAACGTCAACAAGGCCCTCGCCTATAACTGTGAGCATGGTCATACTCTGCCAGAGATGCGACTGCCTACACAGGCGTGTTACGCGTCGCCTACCATGGAGATGTGACATCCCATGACCTCCAGCCGATGACGGCTGCCATGCCCGACGTGGAACACGTCCTGGCGGTCCGCGGCACCGGCGGCTACCGGCAATACAGGATCCCCGCCCTCGCCGTCTCGCGGCAGGGCACCCTGCTGGCCGCCTATGACGGCCGCCCCAACCTCGATGACCTGCCCAACCCGATGGACCTCCTGCTCCGGCGCAGCACGGACAGCGGCCGGACCTGGGGCGAGCAGCAGATGGTGGGGACGGGCGGCGGCCTTAACGGCTACGGCGATCCGAGCCTCCTGGTGGACGTGGATACCGGCCGGATCTTTATGTTCCACGCCGCCGGTACGCATGCCGGATTCTTCGAAGCGGCGGCCAGGCTGGAGCCTAACTAGTGTTCCGTGTTAATGGTTTGTTTGCGTTTCATCTTGCCCAGGAGATAGTCCGCTGATTTGGTCCAGGTAAATGGTTTGGCGTCCTGGTTGTAGTTCTCGATGTACCGTTCCATGGTTTGTTCGAGCTCTTTGATGGAGCTGAATGCGCCGCGTTTGAGGCACTGGCGGGTGA
>NZ_JAMXBG010000026.1:0-52744 GCF_023913835.1 Pseudarthrobacter raffinosi
CGGGCTCCACCCGTCATCCATCCACACCGCGATCAGCCGGCACAGATCCTCGTCCTCGACAAGCTTGAGCGGCTTGGGCCGGCGCCTGGCCTGATGCGCCTTCTTATGGGCGGCCGAGGCGTAATAAACCCCATCCGCGCTGGTGTTCCGTTTCACCTCCCGCCAAACCACTGACTCGTCCCGACCTATGGCCTTACCGATCTCGGCGTAGCTGAGCCCACATCGTCGGCCCATCTGGATCATCCCCCGCTCCACCCTTCCCAGCGTCCGGCCACCTGGGCCGTCCGTCGCCGGTGCAGGATCCGCAAGACCCCCAACGCTGCCCTTGCTCAAACTCATCATGTGGCCAGACTGGGCCCACCAGTTTCGCCCGGTCTGGTGCACAGCCCCGACACGCCGGGCGGCAGCGAAAATCGACATCCCCCCACACACAAGGTCAATGAACTCGGTGCGGGTACTCAGAGGAAATGACCTGACCATTAAACGCTCCATCAATCAGAGCGTTGCAACGACCATATGACTCTGCCGAACAAACACTGCCGTCATCTGCCACCTCGCGGGGAGGGAAACTCAGTTCTGGTTGAGCTCAGCCGAGATCGCCATTGCGGCCTGGCGCAGCAGCGGCACGGCGCGGTCTGCAAAACTCTGGTCCACGCGGCTGATCGGCCCCGACACCGAGATGGCGGCAGGGGTGGGTGCGTTGGGCACGGCCATCGCGAAGCAGCGCACGCCGAGCTCCTGCTCTTCCTCGTCAATGGAGTAGCCGCGTTCACGGATCAGCTTGAGATCGGCAAGGAGGGCATCAATGTCGCCGATGCTCTTGGCCGTGGGGGTGGGCATGCCGGTGCGGGCCACGATGCCGCGCACCACCTCGTCGTCGAGCTGGGCCAGGATCGCCTTGCCGACTCCGGTGTCGTGCGTGTGGGCGCGGCGGCCCACCTCGGTGAACATGCGCATGGAGTGCATGGAGGGCACCTGGGCCACGTAGATGACCATGTCCGAATCCAGCACGGCCATGTTGGAGGTTTCGCCGAGGCGGTCCACGAGGTTCTTCAGCTGCGGGCGGGCCACGGCTCCAAGCTGCTTGCTGGCGGCTTCGCCAAGCCGGATCAGCCGGGGACCCAGTGCGTAACGGCGGTTGGGCAGCTGGCGGATGTAGCCAAGCGAGACCAAAGTGCGCAGCAGGCGGTGGATGGTGGGCAGGGGCAGATCCGTGGAGGACGAGAGCTCGCTGAGCGTCACGTCACCGCCCGCGTCTGTGATGAGTTCCAGCAGTTCGAAGACGCGCTCGACGGACTGCACGCCTCCGGAGGCTTTTTCAGCCATTCCGTTGTCTCCTATGGCTCAGATTCTGACATCTCTTATCCACATCGTGAAAAGAGTTGCTTAGAACACTCAACATACAGCACAACCAGGCCCCAGGCGATGTCCCCAAACATGACCGCCAGGGGGTTGCATTTCCACTTTGCAGATAATAATATCCATAATACGAAAACATTCGGTTGCACGAGCGGTCCGGGAACGGACCCAACGAGGAGGAAATTCAATGGCGAACCCGAGCCCCGGAAATTCGATCACCCTGCGCGTCGCGGCGCCGTCGAGCTTCACCGCCACGAGTGAGCTCGCTGCCGCCGTCGGCGCGGCCGGCGCAGCCATCACGGCGCTTGACGTCACGGAATCCCACCACGACACCCTGGTTGTGGACGTCACCTGCAACACCACCGACGACGACCACGCCGCCCGCGTCAAGGACGCCCTGAACGCCCTCGACGGCGTCACGGTCCAGCACGTCTCGGACCGCACCTTCCTGATGCACCTCGGCGGGAAGCTCGAGGTGGTCCCCAAGGTAGCCCTGCGCAACCGCGACGACCTCTCCCGTGCCTACACGCCCGGCGTCGCCCGCGTCTGCCTCGCCATCGCCGAGGACCCGGCAGCAGCCCGCAACCTGACCGTCAAGCGCAACACCATTGCCGTCCTCACCGACGGTTCGGCCGTCCTGGGCCTGGGCAACATTGGCCCGGCCGCGGCCCTGCCCGTTATGGAAGGCAAGGCCGCCCTGTTCAAGCAGTTCGCCAACGTTGACGCCTGGCCGGTCTGCCTGGACACCCAGGACACCGAGGAAATCATCATGATCGCCAAGGCCATGGCCCCCGTCTACGGCGGCATCAACCTTGAGGACATCGCAGCACCGCGCTGCTTTGAAATTGAGAAGCGCCTGCGCGATGAACTCGACATCCCCGTCTTCCACGACGACCAGCACGGCACTGCCATCGTCACCCTGGCAGCCCTCCACAACGCCCTGCGCGTGGTGGACAAGAAGCTCCCCGAGGTCCGCATTGTTGTCTCGGGCGTCGGCGCCGCCGGCTCGGCCATCATCCAGCTCCTTAAGGCCCAGGGCGCCCAGCACATCGTTGCCGCCGGCCGCTCCGGAGCCATCCACTCGGGCGAGCAGTACGACGACGAGCACCGCGCCTGGATTGCCGCAAACACCAACGAGGAAGGCTTCGCCGGAACCCTGCACGAAGCCATGGCCGGCGCCGACGTCTTCATCGGTGTCAGCGCCCCGCACGTGATCGGCGAAGAGCAGGTCGCCGCCATGGCCGAGAACGCGATCGTCTTCGCCATGGCCAACCCGACGCCGGAGATCGACCCTGTCATTGCGTCCAAGTACGCGGCCGTGGTGGCCACGGGCCGCAGCGATTTCCCCAACCAGATCAACAACGTGCTGGCCTTCCCGGGCTTCTTCCGCGGGCTGCTCGACGCCGGCGCGAGCGACATCACGCCGGAGATGCTGGTGGCCGCCGCAGACGCCATTGCCAACCGGGTAGCTGACGACGAGCTCAACGCGAGCTACATTATCCCCAGCGTCTTCGATCCTCATGTAGCCGCCGATGTGGCTGCCGCAGTGGCGGGCGCCGCTCACGCCGCCCGCGCTCTCTAGAAAAGGACTTACGAATATGGCTATCACTGTTACTGACCGCCAGCCGGTCTCCCGCGCCGAAGAGATCCTCACGCCCAAGGCCCTGGCCTTCGTCGAGGAGCTGCACCGGCGCTTCGCCGGAACGCGCAACGAGCTGCTCGAGGCCCGCCAGGCCAAGCGCGACGGCGTCGCCCGCACCAGCCGCCTGGACTTCCTGCCGGAGACGCAGGAAATCCGCGACGGCGACTGGAAGGTCGCCGAGGCGCCCGCCGCGCTGCAGGACCGCCGCGTCGAGATGACCGGCCCGGCCACCCCGGCCAAGATGGCCATCAATGCCCTGAACTCCGGCGCCAAGGTATGGCTGGCGGACCTCGAGGACGCCAGCACGCCCACGTGGCCCAACGTCATCGACGCCATCCTGAACCTGCTCGACGCCGCAACCGGCACCTTGGCCTACACCTCGCCCGAAGGCAAGGAATACACGCTCCGCACCGACGCGCCGCTGGCTGTTGTGGTGGCCCGCCCCCGCGGCTGGCACATGCCGGAAAGGCACCTGCTGATCGACGGCGAACCCGCCGTGGGTGCGCTGGTGGACTTCGGCCTGCACTTCTTCCACACCGCCAAGCAGCTGCTGCTCAACGGACACGGCCCGTACTACTACCTGCCCAAGATGGAATCGCACCTCGAGGCCCGCCTCTGGAATGAAGTGTTCGTCTTCGCCCAGGACTTCCTCGGCATCCCGCAGGGCAGCGTCCGCGCCACCATGCTGATCGAAACCATCCCGGCCGCCTTCGAAATGGACGAGTTCCTCTACGAACTCCGGGACCACGCCTCGGGCCTGAACGCCGGCCGCTGGGATTACCTGTTCAGCATCATCAAGTACTTCCGCGACGCCGGCGAGGAGTTTGTGCTCCCGGACCGCGCCTCGGTGGTTATGACGGCTCCGTTTATGCGCGCCTACACCGAGCTGCTGGTGAAGACCTGCCACAAGCGCGGTGCCTTCGCCATGGGCGGCATGGCCGCCGTCATCCCCAACCGCAGGCACCCCGAGGTCACCGAAGCAGCCTTCGCCAAGGTCCGTGCGGACAAGACCCGTGAGGCCAACGACGGGTTCGACGGCTCCTGGGTGGCCCACCCGGACCTGGTCCCCACCTGCCGCGAGGTGTTCGACGGCGTACTCGGCGAGCGCCCGAACCAGCTGGACAAGCAGCGCCCCGAGGTTTCGGTTACTGCGGACCAGCTGATCGACATCGCCTCGGCTGACGGCCAGGTCACCGAGGGCGGGCTGCGCCTGAACCTGTATGTCGCGGTCGCCTACACCGCCGTCTGGCTCTCCGGCAACGGCGCCGTGGCCATCCACAACCTCATGGAGGACGCCGCCACCGCCGAGATCTCCCGCTCGCAGGTATGGCAGCAGATCCGCAACAAGTCCGTCCTCGCCGACACCGGAAACACCGTCACCCGCGAACTGGTCGAAAAGATCCTGGGCGAGGAAACGGAACGGCTCCGGACCGAATTCGGCGACGAGGCCTTCCGCCTGTACTACCAGCCGGCCAGCAAGCTGATCGCCGAGATCTGCCTGTCCGAGGACTACACGGACTTCCTCACCACTCCGGCCTACGAACTGGTGGGCTGAGTCATGGCGGTCTCCCCCACGCCGTCGCTCTCCGCGGCGGACCTTGCCGCCATCGACGCACAGCTGGCCGCCACTGACCAGCTGCTGGAACGTAATTACCCGGGCGACGACGGCACCCGCCAGCCCGTGCACACCGTGTACGTGCCGGCTGACCGTTTCACGCCGTCGTTCGCGGCCGACTGGGGTGCCCAGGCGCTTACGACGGCGGAGGCTCACGGCGGACTCGAGAAGCTCGGCGCGCTGCTGGGTCAGGAGCCGGAGCTGGCTGCCGCCGTCGCCGCACGGGTCGGTGCCAAGCTGCGCACGGAACCGATCGAGGACCTGCGCCTCGACTTCGAGGATGGCTTCGGCGACCGCGGCGATGAGGCGGAGGATGTGGCAGCGGTTTCTGCCGCCAACGCTGTGGCCACCGCCGTCGCGGCCGGCACCGCGCCGCCGTTCATCGGCATCCGCTTCAAGTGCTTCGAGGCGCCCACCCGGGCCCGCGGACTGAAAACACTGGACCTGTTCGTCTCCACGCTCGCGCAGGCCGGCGAACTTCCTGCCGGACTCATCCTGACCCTGCCCAAGGTCACCACCGTGGCCCAGGTCCAGGCGATGGACTTCGCAGTGTCCCGGCTGGAGGAAGTCCACGGACTTCGCGCCGGCCGGCTCCGCTTCGAGGTCCAGGTGGAAACACCGCAGCTGATCCTCGGGCCGGAAGGCACCTCCCCTGTGGCGCAGTTGCCGCACGTGGTTCCGGGACGCATCAGCGCCCTGCACTACGGCACCTACGACTACTCCGCCTCGCTGCAAATCTCGGCCGAGTACCAGTCCATGGAGCACCCGGTCGCGGACTACGCCAAGGAAGTCATGCAGCTGGCCGTCGCCGGCACGGGCATCCGCCTCTCCGACGGATCCACCAACATCATCCCGGTGGGCGACGCCGTCGAGGATGCCTGGAAGCTGCACGGACGCCTCGTCCGCCGCTCGCTGGAGCGCGGCTACTACCAGGGCTGGGACCTGCACGCAGCCCAGCTGCCCAGCCGTTTCGCCGCCACGTATGCGTTCTACCGCGAGGGGCTTCCGGCCGCAGCGGCACGCCTGCGCAACTATGTCGACCACACGGAAGGCGGGGTCATGGACGAACCCGCCACCGCCCGGGCCCTGGCCGCCTTCGCCCTGCGCGGCGTCCAGTGCGGCGCAGTGGGGACCGAAGAGGTCCAGGCGCTCGCCGGCGTCGAACTTTCCCAGCTGACCGCACTGGCGCACCCGCGGCTGGCACACTCCACTTCAAAGTAAGGATCCCATGATGGGCAAGTACTACTACCCCCAGGGCGGCCTGCCGCCGCAGACGCACCTCACCACGGAGCGGGCCATCGTCACGGAGGCCTATACGGTCATCCCCAAGGGCGTTATGACCGACATCGTGACCAGCACCCTGCCGGGTTTCTCCAACACCCGCTCCTGGATCCTGGCCCGCCCGATCTCCGGGTTTGCCACCACGTTCTCGCAGCTGATCGTGGAGATCGGCCCCGGCGGCGGTGCCCCCAAGGCCGAGTTTGAGCCCGGCGTTGAGGGCGTTGTCTTTGTCACCAAGGGCAAGGTCAACCTGACGCTCGACGGCGAACTGCACCAGCTTGAGGAAGGCGGCTACGCCTACCTGGCCGCCGGTGCCACCTGGGGCCTGGAGAACGTCTCGGATGACATTGTCTCCTTCCAATGGATCCGTAAGGCCTATGAGCGGCTTGAGGGTTACGAGGCAAAGTCCTTCGTCACCAGTGATGCCGAGGTGGAACCCACCGCGATGCCGGATACCGACGGCGCCTGGAAGACCACCCGCTTCACGGATTCCAGCGATCTGGCCCACGACATGCAGGTGAACATTGTGACGTTCCAGCCGGGCGGGGTTATCCCGTTCCCGGAGACCCACGTCATGGAGCACGGCCTGTACGTCCTGGAGGGCAAGGCCATGTACCTGCTCAACAACGACTGGGTTGAGGTGGAGGCCGGCGACTTCATGTGGCTGCGCGCCTTCTGCCCGCAGGCCTGCTACGCCGGTGGCCCCGGCGAATTCCGCTACCTGCTCTACAAGGACATGAACCGCCAGATCAAGCTGACCTAGGCCGCCTTACACCGGCCGCCTCTTACCGGCTGGCCGCCGCAATCGCCGGAGCCATGCCGGGTCACTGCAAATTTGCGGCGACCCGGCATGGTTCCGGCGATTTCGCGTTAACGGTTGATTCCCACCCGGCGGAAAGTAAATTCCCACTCTATGGGAACTAGTTGATGCCATCCGTGATTCCAGCCACTAACGTCGGTGTTATGCCTACAGTTCCGAACCATTCCGTGATAGCGGAAGGCAACGCCTCGCGATTCGTCGACATCCTGCTCGAATTCGCGCGGCACCGGACCCTGACCGCAGCCCAAATCAGCAAAACAACGGGCATCCCCGCCAGCGCCGTGTACCGGCACCTGGCAATGCTGGTGCCGTCCGGGCTGGTGGCGCAGACCAGGCGCCGCGGGCAGTACAGCGCCGGCCCGGAAACCCTGCGCCTCGCCGCCAACTTCCACCAGGAGGCCATGGTCAAGGGCCGCATCTCGGAGCAGCTACAGCTGCTCTCGGATGAAACCCAGGAGCTGGCCGCCTATCTAGTGGTCCGCGGTGCGGAGGCACTGTGCGTAGATGCCATCGAAGGCCCTCAGATGCTGCGCTGCAGCTACTCGCCGGGCCGCTCGCTCCCCCTACTGAAGGGCGCCAGCGCGATGGCCCTGCTGGCGCACCTGGACCCCCAGGAGCAGAGCAGGATCGTGGCCGGCCTCGGACTGAGCGAGGAGGAGGCAGACAACCTGAACCACGAGCTCCAGCTCGTTCAGGGCCGCGGCTTCGGCCTCAGCTACGGGGCGGTGGATGCGGGCGTCTGGGGCGTCAGTTTCCCCGTGTTCGACGACGGCGGCCGGCTTTTGGGTGCCGTCAGCACCATGGCTCCGGCGGACCGGGCGGTCCGGCGCGAAAAGCAACTCATAGCAAGCACCCGTGACGCCGCACTGGCGCTAGGACACGGAGAAGGATCCCGATGACCAACCCCACCACCCAGCACACGTGGACGGGCCGCGACGACGGCCCCGGCCCAGAGCACCGTCGCTGGCACCACGCAGTGAACACGGCCCAGGCCGGCACCACGGGAATCGCCATCCTTGGGTTCCGCAGCGATGAAGGCGTCCGCCGGAACAAAGGCCGGGTCGGCGCCGTCGACGGTCCCGCAAGCATCCGCTCCGCCCTGGCACCCATGGCGGCGCCCGCGGAACTCCTGGTCCACGACCTTGGCGACACCACCGTTGTGGACGGAAACCTCGAGGACGGCCAGGAGCGCCTCGGCGCGGCCGTCCTCGAGGCCCTGGACGCGGGCCACCTGCCCATCATCCTGGGCGGCGGCCACGAAACCGCCTTCGGCACCTACACGGGCCTCCGCGCCAGCCAGGTCACCGATGGACGCCGCATCGGCATCATCAACCTGGACGCGCACTTCGACCTCCGCGCCGAGGAAATCCCGTCCTCGGGAACACCGTTCCGGCAGGTGGCCGAGGCGGAGCAAGCCTTGGGCCACGGGTTCAGCTACACGGTGGTGGGCATCAGCCAGCCCGGCAACACCGAGGCCCTTTTCCAAACAGCCCGGGAGCTCGGCGTCAAGTACCTCCTGGACGAGGAATGCACCGAGTCCAGGACTGAGCAGGTCCGGCAGTTCACGCAGGACTTCATCGACTCCGTGGACGTGGTCTACCTGACCATCGACCTCGACGTCCTCCCCGCATACGTCGCCCCCGGTGTCAGCGCACCGGCGTCGTACGGCGTTCCGCTCTCCGTGGTGCTGGAAGTGTGCCGCCAGCTGGCCCGCTCCCCCAAGCTCGCCGTCGTCGACGTCGTCGAACTGAACCCCAGGTTCGACGTCGACTCCCGCACGGCCCGCACGGCCGCACGCCTCATCCACACAATCGCCGCAGAGCGATCCGGGCGCCGGCATGCGTAGCCGCAAGCCGGCGCCCCTCCCCAGAAACTCACGGTCAGGGCTCAGTAGCCGTCCGCGGTTCAGGTTCAATTGCCCACGCGGCTTCGTGCAGGAGACTGGCCAGCCGCCGCTGGAAGCGGGCCAGTCTCCTGCGTGCGCGTCCGGCTTGTCGTGGTGCCACGAAGGGTGAATCCGGCAAGGCGCTGCGGCTGTCGTTGTTTATGAGGTGGACGACGGCCCAAGCCATCATCAGCGAATTATCCATGGTTCTCTTCTTGTTCGGTGAGGCTCTCTTGGTTTGCACTTCCCCGGTGCGGATTGGCTACATTTGGCTGTGCGCGGCGACGGTGGGATCCCCGCCGGTGCGGGCGCCGGACTCCAGTTCCGTGATTTCGGCTACCTCCGCGGGCGTCAGCGACACGGCGGCAGCGCCCAGGTTTTCCCGCATGCGTGCGGCCTGGACCGACTTCGGGATGACGATGGTGCCCTGGCTGAGATGCCACGCGAGTATAACCTGGGCAGGTGTGGCACGGTACTTCGCGGCCAGTGACTTCACGGTGGCCGCTGCCAGATCGGCGCCCTGCCCCAACGGGCTGTACGCCTCCACCGCAATGCCCAGGGAGCGGTTCTTGGCCGCCAGCTCCTGCTGCTGGAACGCGGGGTGGATTTCGATTTGGTTGACGGCCGGGACAACGTCCGCCGCCGCTAGGAGCGTGTCCAGGTGGTCAGCCAGGAAGTTCGAAACCCCGATGGCGCGGATCTGGTTGTTTGCGTACAGCTGTTCCATGGCCTTCCAAGCCTCCGTGAAGAGTCCCTGTGCGGGCACGGGCCAATGGATCAGGTAGAGGTCCAGGTAGTCCAGGCCCAGGGCTTGGCGGCTGTTCTGGAAGGCTTGGTGGGCCATTCCTTGTTCACCGTTGCGCAGCTTGGTGGTGATGAAGAGTTCCCCGCGGGGTATGCCCGAAGCGGCAATGGCTGCCCCGACGCCGGCCTCGTTCCGGTACGCCGCGGCAGTGTCGATGTGGCGGTAGCCGGCTTCGAGGGCGTCCTCGACGATGCGCTGCGTTTCTTCCGGCGGGACCTGGAATACGCCGAAGCCAAGTTGCGGGATCTGGACGCCGTTGTTGAGGGTCACTGTGGGGATGGTAATTTCCTGTGGCTGGGACATCATCAGTTCTTCCCGTGGTTGTGTTGTTTGCTCGAACAGCCCTGCACGGGCGGGTTATGCATTCAACGCTAGGCACGCCGGCAGGCCGTGTCAGCAGGTATGCCATTCCCTCCTTTTCCTAGGACTGGCAGTCCTACCTTCGTCACTGGAAAGCGGGGACGCCGGCTTGGACAATGGAAGGCATGGGTCAGAGCGCGGAGTTTGGAAAGTTCCTGAAGGCAATGCGGTCGCGGCTGACGCCGGAGCAGGCCGGGATAGCCGCGACCACCGGTGGCAGGCGCGTCCCCGGGCTGCGACGCGAGGAAATCGCGCGCCTTGCGGACGTGAGCACCGACTACTACACCCGGCTCGAACAAGGCCGGAACATCCACCCGTCCCGGGCGGTGATGGATTCAGTGGCGAGGGCCCTGCGCCTGGATCCTGGCGAGCAGGCGCACATGGTCGACCTTCTGGAGAACTGCGCGAAGTCCCAGCATTCACCCATTCCGGAACAGGTTGTTCGGCCGGCTCTCCGCCAACTCCTGGACGCCGTGGGCAACGTTCCCGCCCTGATCCTGGGCCGCCGCACAGATGTTCTGGCCGGCAACCGCCTGGCGTTCCTTCTCCTTGCTGAATTCCCGGCCATGCCGGCAGCAGAGCGGAACCTCACCCGATGGGTTTTCCTCGATCCGCGCTCCCACGATCTCTTCCGGGACTGGGAGACCGTGGCGGCCGAAGCCGTCGGGACCCTGCGCGCGGATATCGGCCGGCACCCCAACGACCCCCAGGCCAATCAACTCGTCGGCGAACTCGCAGTACACAGCGAACGCTTCCGCCAATGGTGGGCCGGACACCGGCTGGCAACGGGGTCCGCAGGCAGTGTTCGGCTGCACCATCCCGTCGTCGGGGACCTGGAACTGAACTTCGAAGACCTGACGCTTCCCGACGATTCAGACCAGGTGCTGCGGGTGTATTCAGCGAAGCCGGACTCGCCATCGGCCGATTCCCTGACCCTACTCGGCAGCTTCGGCGCCGAAGTGCTGGCCGCCGCGGCAGCCCCTCGGGCCACAGAAGACACGGACGCGTCCGGCGCCGGCAAGGCGCCCTGACTTCCGGGAAGGACAGCGGGTCACATCCTGCGGTGGGCGTCTGTGACAAGACCTGCCACCGGCCCCCGTGGTAGTCGTCGTAGGTCCGCGCCGGGCTCTCCGGTGCGGACCTACACGACCCGAAGGATGGAAATGCGCAGCGCCACAATAATGACCAGGAAGTCTTTGCTAGTTGGATCCGGCCTGGGGCTGCTGGCTCTTGTCACCGGCTGCAGCAGGTCCGCCGCCGGGGCCGCGGCACCCTCGCCGTCCGGCTCCGCAGCGCCCCGCGCCTGGTCCTACGACGGCGCCGAGGGTCCCGAACACTGGGGCACCCTGAGCTCCGACTTCGGCTCCTGCTCTTCGGGCACCGCCCAGTCCCCCATCGACGTCGGGGGTGGGCCGGGCCTTTCCCCTGCGCCGCTCGCCCTGGCCTATTCCGCCTCGGAAGGCGAGATCACCGACAACGGCCACACCACCGAGCTGCACGCCCTCTCGGCCCAAGGCATCACGGTTGGCGGCAAGAAGTACGCCTTCAAGCAGCTGCACTTCCACGCCCCATCCGAGCATACGCTGGACGGCGTCCGGCACGAGGCCGAGTTCCATTTCGTCCACCAGGCCGACGACGGCGGGCTGGCCGTCGTCGGGATCCTCGCCACGGTGGGGGCTACCAATGCGCCGTGGGCGCCGTTCACGGACGGCGTGCCGGCCGCAGCCGATGGGCCGAAAGTGGCGGCCGGCGTCGTGGACTTCCCGGCGCTGTTCCCGGCGTCGCTGGACCACTTCGCGTACGACGGCAGCCTGACCACTCCGCCCTGCTCGGAAGGCGTGCGCTGGCTGCTCCTCGAGACCCCCATTGAGCTGGGAGCCGGACAGCTCGCCACACTGCGCGCGGCGCACGCGGGCAACAGCCGGCCGGTCCAGCCGCTCAACGGGAGGGACCTCGTCGCGGTGGACCGGTAGAACCTCAGACGGTGGCGGGGTCCGTGTTGGCGCCGCAGAGGATCACGGCCACGCGTTCGCCGTCGGCCGGGACGTAGGCGCCGGAGTGCAGGGCGGCGAAGGCCGCGGCCGCGCCGTGCTCCACGATGATGCGGTACTGCTCCCACAGCAGGGACCGGGCGGCCACGATGTCCTCGTCGGAGACCAGCACGGCGCGGACGCCGGTACGGACGGCCACGTCGAAGCCGATCCGGCCGATCTGCCGGGCCCCCAGGGAGTCGGCGGCGATCCCGGAGACGGCCACGTCCACGGGGATCCCGGCCGCGAGTGCGGCGTGCAGGGTGGGCGTGGATTCGGACTCGACGCCCACCACTTTGGCCCGGCCCTCCACGGCGGCCGCGACCCCCGCCATGAGCCCGCCGCCACCCACGGCCACCACCACGGTGTCCACGTCGCCCAACTGCTCCAGCAACTCGGTTCCGATGGTGCCGGCGCCGGCGGCGATCTCGGGCTGGTCGTAGGCATGGCAGTAGACCGCGCCCGTCTCGGCGGCGTAGGCCATCGCGGCGTCGTAGGCCTCGGAGTATTCGGCACCGTGCTGGACCACGTCGGCGCCGATGGCCACGAGCTTCTTGACCTTCACGGCCGGGGCGGTCTCGGGCACGAACACCGTGGCAGGGACCCCCACTTCCGTGGCCGCGTAGGCGTTGGCGAGGCCGGCGTTGCCGCCGGAGGCCACCACAATGCCCACATCGTCCTTCAGTTCGCCGCGCTCCCGGCAGGCCAGAACCCGGTTGAACGCGCCCCGGGCCTTGAACGTGCCGGTGTGCTGCATGAACTCGCACTTAAGCCACACTTCGCCGGGGAACTGGCCGCGGTCAGCCGCCAGTACGGGCGTGACGCGGATCCTTCCGGCAATCCGGGCAGCGGCTTCGTCGACGTCGGTGCGTGTGATCATGGGGAAATCCTCGTTCCGGGGTGGGGCTGGGTTCAACGTTCAGGCTATCGCCCGCGTGGTGTCGCCGTCGTTCCGTCCCAGCGGCTCGGCGCAAAAGCGTCCCAAAGAGAGAATTGGGCCGCTTTCGCGGGCCGAATGAGTATGCCAGAGAAGGCCCCTTCATCGGATACTCACCGGAGGGGCCTTAACCTTGATCCGCCGACGGTCTCGTTGAGGACTCCGGGATTTGGTTGGCCGGGCGGGCCTAGTTCGCGGCATACCGGATTACCCGGCCCTGCTGCCGGTCGTGTTCCACAGTGGGTCCTTGGTTGTTTCGGTCCCGGGCGGCCAGTCAGGTCTTTGCCGGCCGCGGGAAGATGTGGTTGAAAAGGTCCGTCCGGGCGTTTTCCCAGGGCCGCTTGAATTTATTAACCGATGAAGGTGACGAGGTCTTCGCAGAAGTCGCGTCCTGCCGTGTCCGCTTGCCCGTGACTGGCCGTCTCGCCGAGGTCCCTAATGAACTCGTCGTCGGAGGGGTCAGCAGGCGTGCCGCCGTGATCAATGAGAATCGCGAACCTGAAGGTACCCGTGTCCATGAACAGACGCTTACCGTCCGGGCCATAGACCTTCTGGACGCCGGAGACAGCGATCTCGACGGTCAGGGTGCCATCGCCGTTGTCGGTGATTTTGTGGTCCCGTGCCTGGCCTGACTCCGTGATCGTATAGGTCTGCTCGTTCAGGGTGTTTGTCCACACATCGGTTGAGCGGATCGGACCCCCTCCGTATGCGAGGCCGTCGCCGTGATGAACGAAGAGGAACATCCCCTCGGCATGCTCGTCGCCGCCGGCATCGATACGGACTCCCTCTACGAAGACAAGGCCTCAGGGAAGAAGGATGACCTGCCTCACCTGGCCGCGTGCCTCAAAGCCCTGCGTCACGGTGACACCCTGGTCGTATAGAAACTCGACCGGCTGGGGCGTGACCTGCGGCATCTGGTCAATATCGTGCACGACCTGACCGAGCGCGGCATCGGACTGAAGGTCCTCACCGGCCAGGGCGCGGCCATTGACACCACCACCGCCTCCGGGAAACTCGTCTTCGGGATCTTCGCCGCCTTAGCCGAATTCGAACGGGAACCCATCTCCGAACGCACCCTCGCCGGACTGGCCTCCGCCCGCGCCAGGGGCCGGAACGGGGGACGTCCCTACAAGATGACCCCGGCGAAGCTCCGCCTGGCTATGGCTTCCATGGGGCAACCTGGCACCAGGTCAGCGATCTCCGCACCGAACTCGGCATCACGCGGCAGACCCTGTACCGGCACGTGTCGCCCAGCGGCGAACTGCGCCCGGACGGGGCAAAGGTCCTCTCAAGAGGCTAGACATGCGGAACCAATTTTGGAATGGAGGTTTTCGAGCGGGTCCGCCGGCGGGATGGCCGGGCCCGTCACGTGCGGGCACAGTACGCTGCCCGGTGGCGAGTGATAGTGCCACGACCGGCACTGAGCTGACCGGGGCCAGAGGCGGCTAAGGCAGCCGGTGGACCAGCCGTTTGGATCCACACAGCCCGTCGGCCCGTCAACCTGCTGCTTCGAACAGGCACGTAGTGCCAGCCGTCGCTAAACTCTTCCGCCGACGGCCAACGAGTTCATGTGCCTGGTCAGCCGGACCGGTCTGAGTCGGACTTATCCTCTGTTGTGAGAGATCCTGCGTGGGCGCGTGCGGTGGGATCCAGGCGGACCTTGATCAGGCTTGCGATCGTGGTCACTGTCAGGACGACTGCGATGACGACGAGGCTGAGGTTGGTGCTGATCTCCGGCACCCGGCCATCGAGGCCATGCCCCCAGTGCAGGACCAGTTTCACGCCGATGAAAGCCAGGATAATCGCCAGGCCGGTGGAGAGGTAGACCAGGCGGTCCAGAAGCCCCTTGACGAGGAAAAACAGGGCCCGCAGCCCTAGCAGGGCGAAGGCGTTGGCGGTGAAGACAATATAGGGTTCGGCGGTGATGCCGAAAATGGCCGGGATTGAGTCGAGCGCGAACAGCAGGTCGGTGCTGCCAATTGCGAGCAGCACAATGAACAGGGGCGTCACTGCCCGGCGTCCGGCGCTGCGTGTGAACATCCGGCCGCCCTCGTAGTCCTTCGTGACGGTCAGCGCGCGGCGGGCCACCCGGACCAGCACGTTGTCATGGACATCCGGGTCGGCGTTGCGGTGCCGGTAAAGCTGCACAGCCGTCACAATCAGGATCAGGCCGAAGATCAGGAACATGAAGGAAAACAGCTGGAGCAGTGCTGCGCCCAGGGCGATGAAGATCGCCCGCAGGACCAGAGCCATTGCTATGCCGAAGATCAGGACCTTCTGCTGGTACTTCTCTGGCACGGCGAAGGTCGACATGATGATCACGAAGACGAAGAGGTTATCGATGGACAGGCTTTTTTCGACGATGTAGCCGGCAAAGAATTCCGCGCCATAGTCCCAGCCCACCTGCATTGCGAAGACCAGTCCGAAGGCAATGGCCACGGCAATATAAAGAATCGATGAAATTGCGGCCTCGCGGAACTTCACGACGTGCGGCCGTGCGGCAGCCAGTCCAAGATCCAGGGCGAGCAGCCCGAGAATAAGTCCGATGGTGAGCGTCCAGCGAAGTACACTGACTTCGAGCATTGGTGGCCTTTCTTGTCATCAACTGAAACTGACTGATTGCTTTCCCTGCACTCCCGGCCGCCGACCGGGCGCCTGCGGGTCCGATCGACTATTGTCCTTGAAATGGCAACCAAGGATTTTGACTCAGGGACACCCGCCGGGGCCGCCGCCGAGACGCAGTGGACGTTCCTCACCAACCACGCCCACGTCCTGCTCACCATCGCCCGAGATCCGCAGATCCGCATGCGCGACGTCGCCACCCGGGTGGGAGTCACGGAGCGCGCTGCGCAAAAGATAACTGCCGACCTTGTGGAGGCCGGATATATCACCAGAACCCGTAACGGACGCCGCAACAGCTACACCGTCGCCACCGGCCGCCCCTTCCGCCATCCCGTCGATGCCGGCCACGAACTGGACGAACTCCTCGCGGTCCTCGTCCCTGAACCCACCTCCCGCACCCTAGACACCTGAACTATAATTCGCTAATCTAAGTTCATTGATTGAATCATACGCTACCGCACGGGGTGGTGGGGTGGCCGGCTGCAGTGTCCTCGGCGAGGCTTTGCGGCGGCGGTTTGGAAGGAGCTCGCTCTTGAACAATCGAGAGGCACGTTTCAGACCGCAGCTTCCCGGCGGTGTTCCCGCCACCATCGCGGATTCCGCGGGGCCGGTGTATCTCATCGTCATCGTCGCTGAGTCAGGCGCTGCGGACGTCTTGGCCGCGGCGGCCACGCAGGCGCGCGGTGCCGGTGCCCGCCTGCTGATCGCTCTCGCCCGGCCCCGTTTGGGCTTCACGACGGACGCCGCCCTGGTCCGGTTCGTCACCGCGCGCAGGAACCTGGAGATGCTCTGGTTGCAGCGTCTCGGGCATCAGGTGCTGGATCCCGCCGGGGTCACATTTGAAACTGTCTTGATGACCTACCGGGGCGGTGGCTCTGAGTACGGGCGGACCCGCCGTATTGCCTCAGCATTGGAGCGCCTGGCCCGCGGCCGCGGTGCCATCCGCCGGCCGGCAACCGGTGCAGTTTTGGCCTCCAGCAGCAGGGAGAACCATCAGTGAGTCAGGAAAGCCTGGGTGACGGTCTGAACCCGGCACCGGGCAACAGCATCGTGGTCGGGCATGATGGATCCGCCTGCGCAGACTACGCCCTGGACACGGCACTTGGACTCGCGGACCAGCTGGAGGTCCCCGTCGTCATCGTGCGGGCCTGGTCTCTCGCTGCTGCCCCTCGCCCGCCCGGCTGGGAGTTCGGATATGTGTCGTCCTTTGACGAGTACGCAACGGCGGTGCATGGCGAGCTCGTGCGGGATGTGCACACGAGGGTCGACAGATACTCCACGCTCTCCGTCAGCTACAGGGCCGTTCACGCCGGCGCCGCCAAGAGCCTCATTGACATCTCACGGGACGCCCGCATGCTGGTTGTCGGATCGCGCGGTCATGGCGGGCTCGTCGGGATGCTGCTCGGCTCCGTGAGTGACCAGTGCCTCCGGCATGCGGACTGCCCGGTCCTGATCGTGCGCCCTCGGAGCTGAAGCCGCGGCACTCCGGCCACCATTGACCCTTTGCCCGGTGCTGGCGGCCCGATTTGGGCCTAGAATTTCTCCGGCCGCAAAACGTCTACGTCACTCACGAACAGGATCATGGCGTAGTCCTCGTAGTAGTGCTCCTGGAGGTAGGCGGCAATAGCGTCTGCCGTCGCTTCGTCGCACACCACCTCGATGCGGATGTTGCTGTTCGCTTCCCAGCCGGCACTGCGGACGCCGCGGTGGCCTTTGCCGCGCGCGTCGGTGATGGTGTATCCGCGGGCATTGAGCCGGTCGATGTCCCGAACGAGAGTGCCCTCAAGTACGGCTTCGGTGACGACGGTCAACAGCTTGCGTGTATGGCTTTGCATCAGTCTCATCCTTTCGCGAAAGTATGTGCCCACACCGCGAGGGCGTGGTATATCGGGATACCAAACAGGACATTGAACGGGAACGTGACCCCCAGCGCGGCGGCCAGTGACAGGGTGGGGTTGGCCTCGGGTACGGAAATGCGCATGGCCGCCGGCACTGCGATGTATGAAGCACTCGCCGCCAGCGTCGCAAGAACGGCGGTACCGCCGATGGAGAGGCCCAGCACCCAGCCCAGTCCGGTCCCCACCAGGGCCGAAAAGAGCGGCATGCCAATTCCAAAGGCCATCAGGAAGGGTCCGTACCGGCGCAGGCTTCCTACCTGTGTCGCCGTAATCAGCCCCATCTCCAGTAGAAAAAGAGCCAGGATTCCCTTGAACAGATCGAAGAACAACGGCTCGATCGACGACAGCCCGTCCGGCCCCGCCGCCCAGCCGATGAGCAGCCCGCCCAGGAGCAGCACAATGCTTTTCCCGAGGAAAACCTCATGGGCGACCGACCTCCACCGGGTCTCCCGGGACAGACCCCGGGCCAGGACAATTCCCACAATAATGGCCGGCACTTCCAGCAACACCAGAAGCAGGGGCATGTGCTCTTCGAACGCGATCTGGCGGCTGCCAAGATAGGCGACAACCACGGCATAGGTGCCTACGCTTACGGAGCCGTAGTGGGCGGCGATGGAAGCCGCATCCGCTCGCTTGAAACGGCCCAGGTAACGCAGCACGGGGAAGGCAGCCAGTGAAAGGAAAAAGCCCAACGCCACCACGGCCAGCATTTGCGGCAGCAGGCTGCCGAAAGGTTGCCTGGCCAGTTCAATACCGCCCTTGAGGCCGATGGCCAGCAACAGCACGATGCTGACGAACTCGTAGATCGCAGCCGGTAGACGCAACTCCGAACGCAGCAGACCGGCGGTGGCACCGAGCAGAAAGAAAAGGATAATGGGATCGATCACGTGGTTGCTCTCTTGTTCGTTTCCAGCTTTTACGAAGTCGGGGTACGGGCAATGGCCCGCACCCCCAAGTTCCGGGACTGCAGTCCATCCGAGGGCACCAGCATCCCAGGATCCCATTAATACACGCTATTTGATTCACGATCAAAACTTCATGTATTGTATGACGTAGCATCTGCGACTGAGAGGCGGCCGTCGGTTCTTTTCTAACTAATCATGCCTACCTTTCGGGTGTGCTGCGACAGTTCCAGCAGTTCGCGCTCAGAGTGAAAGGTCAGTTATGACCAGTATTGATTCCGGCAATTCAACCCTTCTTTCCGCCTATTCCGGTGAACGGATTTCTCTGCTTACCCAGCATGGCAAGGAACGGGTGATCGTCCCGGTGCTCGAGCGTGCGCTCGGCTGCCGGCTCGAACACGTCACGGGCTACGACACGGATCTGCTCGGTACTTTCACCCGTGACATTCCCCGCGCCGGCACACAGCTCGAGGCTGCGCGTAAGAAGGCGCAGGTGGGCATGGAATTGTTGGGATTGCCGCTGGGTATCGCCAACGAGGGCTCGTTTGGCCCGGATCCATACATGGGGATGTTCCCCTGGAACATCGAACTCATGATCTGGATCGACGGTGAGCGCGAGCTGGAGGTCGTTGGAATAGCCGAAGGCAAGACGAACTTCTCCCACCTGCAGACGGCGGACTGGGCGGAGGCCCAAACGTTCGCCCGTGAATCGAAATTCCCCGAACACCATCTGGTCGTTCGCCCGGACGGCGGACACGACCCCCGCATCCGTAAGGGAATCGCCGCCTGGCCCGAGCTGGAGCTCGCCTTTTCGAGGGCGCTGGCCCGATCGGCCAAGGGCAAGGTTTTTCTCGAGACAGACATGCGTGCCAACGCCAATCCGACGCGCATGGAAACCATCCGTCTCGCGGCCGAAGACCTTGCACAGAAGCTTCGCTCCAGATGTCCGGCCTGCGGCACCCCGGGATTCTGGAAAGTGGAGCGAGTGGCAGGACTCCCGTGCACGGGCTGCGGCGAGCCAACGAGCGAGACCCGCGCCGAGATTCATGGATGCCTCACCTGCGGGCACCGCTCCACCCGCGACGTAACCGACCCACCACGCGCTGACCCGCGTTTTTGCGAATATTGCAACCCTTGACCCTTGCCCAAACCTCGACGCGTCCCATTGCCCAACGCGTTCAGTGCGATACGTAGCTTCAAATCAACACCGGAGGAAAGATATGCAACCATCACAATTAGTGGACCTCAAGCCCCGCAGCCGGGTGGTTACCGACGGCATTCATGCGGCCCCCGCGCGTGGCATGCTCCGCGCTGTGGGTATGGGCGACGATGACTTCGCCAAACCCCAGATCGGCGTGGCAAGCTCCTGGAACGAAATCACTCCCTGCAACCTGTCCCTGAACCGTCTCGCCCAGAGCGCCAAGGAAGGTGTCCACGCAGGCGGCGGTTTCCCGATGCAGTTCGGCACCATCTCCGTCTCCGACGGCATCTCCATGGGCCACGAAGGCATGCACTTCTCCCTGGTCTCCCGCGAAGTCATCGCCGATTCCGTCGAAACCGTCATGCAGGCCGAGCGCATCGACGGCTCGGTCCTCCTCGCCGGCTGCGACAAGTCCCTCCCCGGCATGCTCATGGCAGCCGCCCGCCTGGACCTGGCCAGCGTCTTCGTGTACGCCGGCTCCATCATGCCGGGCTGGGTCAAGCTGGAGGACGGCTCCGAAAAGGAAGTCACCCTCATCGACGCCTTCGAGGCCGTCGGCGCCTGCGCCGCCGGCAAGATGAGCCTCGGCGACCTTGACCGCATCGAGCGCGCCATCTGCCCCGGCGAAGGCGCCTGCGGCGGCATGTACACCGCCAACACCATGGCCTGCGTCGGCGAGGCACTGGGCATGTCGCTGCCCGGCTCGGCCGCCCCGCCCTCGGCAGACCGCCGTCGTGATGAATTTGCGCGCAAGTCCGGCGAGGCAGTGGTCAACCTGCTCCGCCTTGGCATCACCGCCCGGGACATCATGACCAAAAAGGCGTTCGAGAATGCCATTGCCGTCACCATGGCATTCGGTGGCTCCACCAACGCCGTCCTGCACCTCCTGGCCATCGCCCGCGAAGCTGAAGTCGAGCTGAACCTGGAGGACTTCAACCGCATCGGCGACAAGATCCCGCACCTGGGCGACCTGAAGCCGTTCGGCCGCTACGTCATGACCGACGTCGACAAGATCGGCGGCGTGCCGGTCATCATGCGTGCACTGCTCGACGCCGGCCTGCTGCACGGTGACTGCCTCACCGTCACCGGCAAGACCGTGGCCGAGAACCTCGCTGCGATCAACCCGCCGGACCTGGATGGCAAGATCCTCCGTGCGCTGGACAACCCGATCCACAAGACCGGCGGCATCACCATCCTGCACGGCACGATGGCCCCCGAGGGTGCTGTGGTGAAGAGTGCAGGCTTCGACGCCGACGTCTTCGAGGGCACCGCCCGCGTCTTCGAGCGCGAGCAGGGTGCCCTGGCCGCCCTGGATGAGGGTCTGATCAAGGCCGGCGACGTTGTGGTCATCCGCTACGAAGGTCCCAAGGGCGGCCCCGGCATGCGGGAAATGCTCGCCATCACGGGCGCCATCAAGGGCGCCGGCCTCGGCAAGGACGTCCTGCTCCTCACCGACGGCCGCTTCTCCGGCGGAACCACCGGCCTCTGCATAGGCCACGTGGCCCCTGAAGCTGTGGACGGCGGCCCCATCGCCTTCGTCAAGGACGGGGACCGGATCCGCGTGGACATCGCGGCCCGCAGCTTCGACCTGCTGGTTGACCAGGCCGAGCTCGAATCCCGCAAGATCGGCTGGGAGCCCCTGCCGGCCAAGTTCACCAAGGGTGTGCTCGCCAAGTACGCCAAGCTGGTCCACAGCGCCTCCACCGGCGCATACTGCGGGTAAATAACAGGCACCCATTTCCAGTGCACGGACGGTGACTTCACTGAGAATCAGCCGAGGACTCGTCGGCTACTACAGAATCATTCAAGACGACCGAGAGCAGCTCGGAACTTTCCGTTCCACTCATCGCACTACGACCCACCAGCACCGTGCATCCCCAGGTCCCGTGATCCTCTGGACACCCTTCCAGTAGGTCGGGCCTTCCAACGGACAGCGAAACCTGCGGCCGCGCGGGGCGGGCACTGCCTCTGTCGGCGGCGCACGTGGATCCTCGACATTTGCCCCACTCGGAAAAGTTCTCGCTCAGCCTCCGGATTGCGCGCACGGGAACCCCAACTGGGGACGAGTGCAGGGGACTTCAGAAATTCCGTGCAGACGACTTCTGAAAATGACACAATCGTACGAGTTCGTCCGCGGCCAGCGATTCTCGTAACTATGTCTCACAACCCTCTGGTTGAATCGCTGTATCCACCGCTAGCTACGAGACACGTCGGAGCAGTCCATGACGAAACTGATCGGTTATGCACGCGTTTCGACGCGGCAGCAGTCCACCGACCGGCAGTAGGCGGATCTTCTGGCCGCCGGCGTCCGACGCGATGACCTCTACGTTGATCACGGTGTGTCCGGGAACCGGCTCTCCCGCCAGAGAGAAACGTTGCTTCCCCCTTCCGTAGAGACTTAGCCTTGGCATGCCGTCGCAGGGCGTAACGAACGAAATATCCCTGCGGGCGCCGGTGTTGCCCCGGATATGACAACCATCGGAATCATCGGCGCAGGACACATTGGCAGCCAGGTTGCCCGCAAAGCGGTGGAACTCGGCTACGACGTGGTGATCAGCAATTCCCGCGGCCCCGAAACGCTGGCCGCACTCGTGGCGGAACTGGGACCCCGTGCCCGGGCCGCGACGCCGGCCGAAGCAGCAGCGGCGGGCGATTGCGCCGTCGTGACCATTCCTTTCAGGAGCCTCGGCAGCATCCCCGTGGAGCCGCTCACGGGGAAGATCGTGATCGATACCGGCAACTACTACTGGAAGCGCGACGGCCATGTTCCGGCCCTCGACGCCGGCGAAACCACGTCCTCCGCGCTGGTGCAGGAACACCTGCCCACGTCCAAGGTGGCGAAGGGCTTCAACCACATCCGGTACAGCGAGATCACCACGGACGGCACGCCTCCCGGCACCCCGAACCGCCGCGCTCTGGCCACCGCGAGCGACAATGCCGAGGCCAGCGAGCTCGTGACGAAGCTATATGACGAGTTCGGCTTCGACACGGTGGACCTCGGCCCGCTCTCCGAGAGCTGGCGCGCGGAGCCGGGCCGTCCGGCGAATGTGGTGCGGCAGAACGCTGCTGAACTCAGCGAGACCCTGGCCAAGGCGCCGCGGACCGTCTGACGTTTGGCGGGCGGTGCCTGGTGCCGGCCTGCCTCTGGCGCCGAAATGCCACCCCACGCCATCGGCAAGGACGTAGCCCTCGCCCTGTTGCTCGGGCTCCTGGCGGGTTGCTTGGGCTGGCCCCGTGGCTGGTCACCGGCGCGCAGCTTCCTCTGCAGAACCTTTGGGGCGCGGGAGTGTTGCCGCAGCAGATGACCGTGTCGCTCCTGCCATTGAGCCAATACGAACTCACCACGCTCGTTGCGCTGATGACCGTGGGAGGGGCAGCCGCCGGCCTGGCAGTGCGGCTCTGGTCACCCGCTCGACGGCGGCTGGTTGCCTGGTGTGTAGCCGGCGGCGTTCTCGCGGTGCAGGCCACGGTGACGGTTCAGGCGTTTTCAGTGCTCGACGCCGGCTTGGCGGACGGAGCGATGTCAGGCGTCTATTTCGCCGGGCTGCTCGCAGGGGTGCTAGCCGCTATCGTCGCGGGCCTGGTGGCGCTCCTGCTCATCGCGGCGAAGTCCAGGGCTTTGACAGCCCTGGGTGTTGGTCTCGTCGCCGTGCCCTTTGGCTCGTGGGTCGGCGAGTGGGCGGGGAACCTGGCGGCTCTGTGGGTGGTTCCGGCGTTGTTCATCTCCGTCAATTACGTCCTGGGCACACGATTGCCGGAGCGGGACCCGCAGGAGATGGCCCTGATGATCCGGCAGATCCTGACGGCCACGCTCGGACCCGACGGCGGGGCCGGCCCGACCGTCCTCCTGGCATTGGCCATCGGGCTGGCAGGCGCGGCCGTCGGGGAATTAGCCCGCCGGCGTCGGCGTCGCTGAAGGCCGGACTCAGCCGCGAGGCCGGTACCAGAACTACCTCGATCCCCCGCATTCCCGCAGATCTTTTAGGCTGCCCACCGGTCCGTGGGGGCCATTCCTTTCTACAATTTAAGTGGCGGCATAGGCGGCAATCAGCCGAACCGGCCGCACCACAAGGAGGACCGCAATGGGTTTGGGTGACAGGATCCACAACGCCGCGGAGAGGCTCCACGGCAAGGGAAAGAAGGCCGCCGGTGAGGTCAGCGGCAACGACCGCATGAGGGCCGAAGGCAAGGCCCGCGCAGTTCGGGCCGACCTCAAGCAGGCGGGCGAAAAGATCAGGCACGCCTTCAAGCGGCACTAAGTACGATCAATCGAACGGGCGGCTCTGCCAAGAGTCGCCCGTTTCTTATGCCCGGACGGGAAGAGTTTGCTGTCCCAACCCCCTCCCAACCCGCCCCCTTGACTCCCGCCCTCACCTTCCCTAAACTTTTCATAAAGCAGAATCTAAATTCCACAAAGCGGAAACTCGATAAGGGTGAAGCAGCGGAGAAGATAGATCAAAGCCCCTCCTCGGAAGGACCTACGATGACGTACACAGTGAACTGCTCCATCCTCTTGACGGAGCTTCCCCTGCTCGAGCGTCCCGCAGCCGCGAAGGCTGCCGGTTTTGACGCCGTCGAGTTCTGGTGGCCCTTCGACACCTCCGTCCCTACGGACGCCCAGGTCACCGGGTTTGAGAACGCCATCAAGGACGCCGGCGTCCAGCTCACGGGCCTGAACTTCAACGCCGGCAATATGCCCGGCGGCGACCGCGGCCTCGTTTCCTGGCCCGCCCGCTCCACCGAATTCCTGGACAACATCGATGTCGTCGCAGGCATCGGCGAGCACCTCGGCTGCAAGGCCTTCAACGCCCTCTACGGCAACCGCGTGGACGGCGAATCGGCCGAGAAGCAGGACGCCATCGGCGCCGAAAACCTCGCCGCCGCAGCTGCCGGCGTCGCAGGCATCGGCGGCACCGTCCTCCTCGAACCCGTCAGCGGCGCCGCCAAGTACCCGCTCCTCACGGCAGCGGACGCCCTCAAGGTGATCTCCCGCGTCAAGGCTGAATCCGGCGCAGAGAACATCAAGCTCCTCGCGGACTTCTACCACCTGGCAGTCAACGGCGACGACGTCGCAGCCGTCATCGAAAACCATGCCAAGGACTTCGGCCACATCCAGATTGCCGACAACCCCGGCCGCGGGGCTCCCGGAACCGGCGAGCTTCCCCTCGGCGAATGGATCGCCCGCAGCCGCGCACTCGGCTACGACGGCTACATCGGCCTCGAATACAAGGAACCGGCGGAAACCGCCTTCAGCTGGGCCATCCGCCAGCGCGCCAGCCGCTAGGTTTCGACAAGCTCAACCACCGGAATCAGCAACACCAACAGACTTTCAGTAAAGGAACCACAATGAGCAACGTTGCAGTCATCGGACTCGGAATCATGGGCCTCCCCATGGCCATTAACCTCGTCAAGGCCGGCCACACCGTCACCGGCTTCAACCGCAGCCAGGACAAGATCGACAAACTCGTCTCCGAAGGCGGCCAGGGGGCCACGAGCATCGCGGACGCCGTCAAGGACGCCGATGTCGTCATCACCATGGTGCCAGACTCCCCCGATGTCGAGGGCGTCGTCAGCGGCAAAGACGGCGTCTTCGCCAACGCGAAGAAGGGCACCTTGTGGATCGACGCCAGCAGCATCCGCCCGGATGTCGCCAAGCGCCTCGCTGACGATGCAAAGGAAGCCGGCATCCGCCCCCTCGACGCCCCGGTCTCCGGCGGCGAACAGGGCGCCATCAACGCCGTTCTCTCCATCATGGTGGGCGGCGAGGCAGCCGACTTCGAGGCAGCACAGCCCGTCCTCACCGCCGTCGGCAAGACCATCGTCCATGTGGGCCCCTCCGGCTCCGGCCAGACCGTCAAGGCAGCCAACCAGCTGATCGTGGCCGTCAACATCCAGGTCCTCGGCGAAGCCATTGCCTTCCTTGAGGCCTACGGCGTGGACACCGACGCGGCCCTCAAGGTCCTCGGCGGCGGCCTGGCCGGCTCCAAGGTCCTCGACCAGAAGGGCCAGAAGATGCTCGACCGCAACTTCGACCCCGGTTTCCGCCTGGCCCTCCACCACAAGGACCTCGGCATCGTCACGTCGGCAGCCCGCGAAGCCAACGTCGCCGTCCCCCTCGGCGCCGTCGTCGCACAGCTCGTCGCCGCAACCGTCAACCAGGGCGACGGCGGTCTCGACCACTCCGGTCTCTTCAAGCAGGTCCTGCAGCTTTCCGGCCGCAAGTAGGTTTCGACAGGCTCAACCACCGGATCCGGTGACGGGGCACTTCGACACGGACACGCCGGCCGCCGTCGTAATTTACGACGCCGGCTCGCCCACAGTGCCCCGCGATGGTTTCGCCGGGCCTCCCTTCAGCACACCCAAAAACAGACTTTTCAAGGAGTACACAATGACTAAGATGCGCACCGTTGACGCTGCCGTCGCGATCCTGGTGAAGGAAGGCGCCATCGAGGCGTTCGGCCTGCCAGGAGCGGCAATCAACCCGTTCTACTCGGCAATGCGGAAGAATGGCGGCGTCCGCCACACGCTGGCCCGCCACGTTGAAGGCGCCAGCCACATGGCAGACGGCTACTCCCGGGCCAAGGATGGCAACATCGGCATCTGCATCGGCACCTCGGGCCCTGCCGGCACCGACATGATCACCGGCCTGTACGCGGCCTGGGCGGATTCCATCCCCATGCTCTGCATCACCGGCCAGGCACCCGTGGCCAAGCTGCACAAGGAAGACTTCCAGGCCGTGGACATCCAGACCATCGCCGCCCCCGTCACCAAGATGGCCATGACCGTGATGGAACCCGGCCAGGTTCCGGGCGCCTTCCAGAAGGCTTTCCAGCTGATGCGCTCCGGCCGTCCGGGCCCGGTCCTGCTGGACCTGCCGTTCGACGTGCAGATGGCCGAGATCGAATTCGACATCGACGCCTACGAGCCCATCGTTGTCCAGAAGCCCACGGCCAGCCGCAACCAGCTGGAAAAGGCCCTGGACATGCTGACCGCAGCCGAGCGCCCGCTGATCGTGGCCGGTGGCGGCATCATCAACGCCGGCGCCTCCGCGCAGCTGGTGGAACTGGCCGAACTGCTGAATGTTCCGGTCATCCCCACCCTGATGGGCTGGGGCACCATCCCGGACGACCACGTGCTGATGGCCGGCATGGTGGGCCTGCAGACCAGCCACCGCTACGGCAACGAGACCATGCTGGCCTCCGACTTCGTCATCGGCATCGGCAACCGCTGGGCCAACCGCCACACCGGCGGCCTGGACACCTACACGGCCGGCCGCAAGTTCGTGCACATCGACATCGAGCCCACCCAGATCGGCCGCGTGTTCTCGCCGGACCTGGGCATAGCGTCCGACGCCGGTGCGGCGCTGGACGGGCTGATTGAGCTGGCACGCGAGCGCCAGGCAGCGAAGTCCCTGCCGGACTACTCCGGCTGGGTGTTCGAATGCACCGCACGCAAGGGCTCCCTGCAGCGCAAGACGCACTTCGAGAACGTGCCGATCAAGCCGCAGCGTGTGTACGAGGAAATGAACAAAGCCTTCGGCAAGGACACCACCTATGTGTCCACCATCGGCCTGTCGCAGATCGCCGGCGCACAGCTGCTACACGTTTTCGGCCCGCGCCAGTGGATCAACGCCGGCCAGGCAGGCCCCCTGGGCTGGACCGCCCCGGCCGCCCTGGGCGTAGTCCGCGGCAAGCCGGACGAGACCGTTGTTGCCCTGTCCGGTGACTACGACTTCCAGTTCATGATCGAAGAGCTGGCCGTAGGTGCGCAGTTCAACCTGCCGTACATCCACGTGGTGGTGAACAACTCGTACCTGGGACTGATCCGCCAGTCGCAGCGCGGCTTCGAGATGGAACAGAACGTGTCCCTGGCGTTCGAGAACATCAACTCCCCGGAGACCAACGGCTACGGTGTGGACCATGTCAAGGTGGCCGAGGGCCTGGGCTGCAAGGCCATCCGGGTTGAAAACCCGTCCGATCTGCCGGCCGCGTTCGACAAGGCCAAGGCGCTGATGGGCGAATTCAAGGTTCCCGTGGTGGTTGAAGTGATCCTGGAAAAGGTCACCAACATCTCCATGGGCGTGGAAATCAACGCCGTGAACGAGTTCGAGGACCTGGCCGCCCGCGGCGCGGACGCCCCCACTTCGATCATCGCCCTGCTGGACTAGAACAGAACTGAGAGGAGGTACCGGAATGCGCGTGGTCATCGCCCCGGACAAGTTCAAGGGCTCGCTGTCCGCCCCCGACGTCGCCAGCCGCCTGAGCGCGGGACTGCAGTCAGCTGCGACGGACCTTGAGGCCACACTCATTCCGGTGGCCGACGGCGGCGAGGGCACTCTCGACGCCGCCGTCGGCTCCGGCTTCACCCGCCGGACCGCCACCGTCATCGGCCCGACGGGACAGCCGGTCCGGGCCGACTTCGCAGTCCGCGGCCGGGAAGCCGTGATCGAAATGGCCGCGGCTTCCGGTCTCGCACTGCTGCCCTCTGTCATCCACGGCGGCGGCCCGGACTCCGGAACGGCCACCACTGCCACCAGCCTGGGCACCGGAGAACTCATCCGTGCCGCCCTGGACCTGGGCTGCCGGCAGATCATCCTGGGCGTTGGCGGCAGCGCCAACACCGACGGCGGCGCCGGCGTCCTGCAGGGCCTCGGCGCGGTCTTCCTCGACAAAGAGGGCAACGAGCTCCCGGGCGGCGGGGCCGCCCTGGCACGCCTGGACCGGATCGATTTCTCCGGCCTGGACGTCCGGCTGGAGGATGCCCGCTTCACCCTGGCATCCGACGTCGACAATCCCCTGCTGGGGCCCAGCGGCGCCGCCGCGATCTTCGGACCGCAGAAGGGCGCGACCCCGAGTGACGTCGTCGCCCTCGACGCCGCCTTGGCGAACTTCGTCTCGGTCCTCGCCGGCGAGATCGGCATCCGAGCCGAGCGGGCCGCCGTCGCACCCGGCGCGGGCGCGGCCGGGGGCGTCGGCTATATTGCCATCGCGGCGCTGGCCGCGGCACGCAGGCCAGGCATCGACGTCGTGCTCGAATTCACTGAACTGGAGCAGCGGCTGGCCGGCGCGGACCTGGTGATCACCGGCGAAGGCAGCCTGGACGAGCAGAGCCTACTCGGCAAGACGCCCATGGGTGTGGCCCGCGCCGCGGCTCGTGCCGGAATCCCTGTGATTGCCGTCTGCGGCCGCAGTACGCTGAGCCCGGAACAGCTTGCGGAAGCCGGGTTCACGGCGGTTCACGCCCTGACCGATTTTGAGTCCAATGTAGAGAAATGTATGGCCGAAGCAGGCCCCCTGCTTGAAGAATTAGGTAAGCACATCGGAGTGCACCTGCCTAAGAGTGCAGCGCGTACCGACACCAAGGAGAACATCCATGTCTGAAGAAACCACCCCGGCGGCCGGCGCGTTTGACCTGGTCATCCGCGGCCAGCGCATCCTCACCACCGCAGGCATCACCGCCCGTGAAGTAGGCATCCGCGGCGGCGTGATCGTCGCCATCGAGCCGTTCGGCAACGGCCTCACCGGCACGCAGGTCATTGACCTGGCGGACGACGAAACCCTCATCCCCGGCCTCGTGGACACGCACGTCCACGTCAACGAGCCTGGCCGTACCGAGTGGGAGGGCTTCGCCTCCGCCACTCGTGCAGCCGCCGCCGGCGGTGTCACCACCATCATCGACATGCCGCTGAACTCCATCCCGCCCACCACCACGGTGGAAGGCCTCAAGCTCAAGCGCGAGGTGGCCGAGGACCAGGCGTTTGTGGACGTTGGATTCTGGGGCGGCGCCGTACCGGGCAACAAGAAGGACCTCCGCGGCCTGCATGACGAGGGCGTGTTCGGATTCAAGTGCTTCCTGCTGCACTCCGGCGTGGACGAGTTCCCGCACCTCGAAGCGGACGAGATGGAGGAGGACATGGCCGAGCTCAAGTCCTTCGACTCCCTCATGATCGTCCACGCCGAGGACTCCCACGCGATCGACCGCGCCCCGCACCCCGGCGGCGACCACTACGAAACGTTCCTGGCCTCCCGCCCGCGCGGCGCCGAGAACAAGGCAATCGCCGAGGTCATCGAGCGCGCCCGCTGGACCGGCGCCCGCGCCCACATCCTGCACCTCTCGTCGTCGGACGCGTTGCCTATGATCGCGAGTGCAAAGCGCGACGGCGTCCACCTCACCGTGGAGACGTGCCCCCACTACCTCACCCTGATGGCCGAGGAAATCCCCGACGGCGCCACCGCCTACAAGTGCTGCCCGCCGATTCGCGAGGCCTCCAACCGCGAGCTGCTCTGGAAGGGCCTGCAGGACGGCACCATCGACTGCATCGTCTCGGACCACTCCCCCTCCACCCTGGATCTGAAGGACCTGGAGAACGGCGACTTCGCCGTGGCCTGGGGCGGCGTCTCCTCGCTGCAGCTGGGGCTGTCGCTGATCTGGACCGAGGCCCGGCACCGCGGCATCCCCCTGGAGCAGGTGGTTTCCTGGATGGCTGAGAAGCCCGCCGAGCTCGCCCGCCTGCACAACAAGGGGCAGCTGGCCCTCGGCTACGACGCTGACTTCTCCATCTTCGCGCCGGACGACGCGTTCGTTGTGGACGTCACGAAGCTCAAGCACAAGAACCCCATCACGCCCTACGACGGCAAGGCGCTCTCCGGCGTCGTCCGCAAAACGTTCCTTCGCGGCAACGAGATCGACGGCCGCACGCCCAGCGGCAAGCTGATCCGCCGCGGCGGCGTCTGAGGCGCAGCACGATGGCCGTCAACGTCCACGCCCCGTACCCGCGGCCGCGTACCGGCTCCCGGCCGGGCGCCCATCCCGGCGCCTGGCCGGGCCTCCAGCCAGGGCTTCAGCCGCGCGGCCTGGCGGTGTGGCTTCAGCCTTGTGAAGGCCAGGACATCGACCCGGCGGTCTGGGCCCAGGCGGCGAAGGCGGTCCTGGCACGTGCCCGCCGGCTTGCTCCCGAGGCCGAAGTCCACCTGTGGACCGCGGCCGGAACGTCCGGCGTCGAGGATTCGGACGCTTCCGAGGTTTCAGACGTTTCCGACGTTTCCGGCGGCGGCACTGGTGTTTCAGGAACCGCCGTTTCAGAAACGGCGCGCGACGCCGGACCCGGCCCCGCCGCCGTCGACCCGCCAGTCTCCCTGGCCGGGCGGCGGAGCATCCTGGCAGTTGATCTGGCCGCGGACACCGTCCTTCTGGACGGCGCACCGGTCAGCTTCACCCACATGGAATTCAGCCTCCTGAGGTACCTCGTGGAAAACCAGTCGCGGACGATTCAACGTGAAGAACTGCAACGCGTCCTGGAATCCCTGGACTGCCCCGGCGCGGCATTCCGCTCCATCGACGTGTATGTTGGACGCGTCCGGCGCAAGCTGGGCTCGGCCCGCCACGCCATCGCCACGGTGCGCGGGGGCGGCTACCAGTTTGTGCCCGGACCGGGCAGCACGGTCCGCGGACCCGCGGAATACTGCATCTAGACAGTACGTTGCACCCATAGATTTGATCGCCGGCCACGGCGGTTGCCCCACAAGTCAAGGATCGAAACATGACCCAGAAACTCCTCGCCGGAACCCAAGCCCCCGATTTCGCCCTGCTCAACGCCGAAGGACATAAGGTCTCACTCTCGGATTACCGCGGACGCAACGTCATTGTGTACTTCTACCCGGAAGCCGCCACCCCCGGCTGCACCACCGAGGCCTGCGACTTCCGCGACAACCTCGCCAGCTTGCAGTCCTCGGGCTACGAGGTCCTGGGTATCTCCCCGGACGCGCCTGAGAAGCTGGCTGCCTTCACCGGCGACTTCGCCCTGACGTTCCCGCTGCTCTCCGACGAAGACCACGCCGTGGCGCTGGCCTACGGCGCCTGGGGCGAAAAACTCGTGAACGGCGAAGTGGTTGACGGCCTGGTCCGTTCCACCGTGGTGCTCGACGCCGAAGGCAAAGTCACGCTCACCCAGTACCAGATCAAGGCCCAGGGCCACGTCGCAGCGCTCAAGGCAGAGCTCGGCCTCTAAGGACTCACCGGACAGTCAGGTCATGCGGGATTCCGCGGTGATAAAATTCAGCGTCCCCCTGACGTAGCGGACGATCCATCACATCTGCCTTCGGGGGAACACCTTCACCATGCTGCACACCCGCCACCGCGTCGGACACGAGATACTTCCGGCCACCGCCTTCCCGGCAGCCTTCTAGGATGCGCTCGGCTGTTAGTGCCGGTGCGGTTCCGCAGCTCAGATCGGCAGCACGCGTACTGGCCGCGGGCATCCCGCTGGCCGTCACCGCAGGCTTGACCCTGCCACTGCAGGCCCGGATCAACGGCGAGCTGGGGCAACGACTGCAGGATCCGCTGCTGGCAGGGTTGTTCAGCTTCGGCGGTGCCGCCCTGATCATGGCTGCCGCCACACTGGTCCTCCCCAGCGGCCGCGCCGCCTTCGTGAAACTCCTCTCCGGCACCCGTGAGGGCACCATCCCCTGGTACTTCCATGCCGCCGGCGTCATCGGCGCGTACTTTATCTTTGCCCAGACCAGCTTTGTCGCAGGCGTCGGGATCGCCATTTATACGGTGGCTGTGGTGACCGGCCAGACGGTCAGCGGGCTGGCCGTGGACCGCATCGGGCTGGGTCCCGGCGGCAAACGGGCCATTACGGCGCTGCGGGTGCTCGGTGTGCTGCTCACGGTGGGCGCGGTGTTCTGGGCGGTGTCGCCCCGGCTCTCCGGCGTGCCGGATCCCGCGGCAATGCTGGTCCCGCTCGCACTGGTTGTCCTGGCCGGGATCCTGATGACGTTCCAGCACGCGGTAAATGGCAAGATCGCCGCACAGGTTCGGTCGCCGATTCCGGGGACCCTGATTAACTATGTGGTCGGCAGTCTCGGGCTGGCGCTGATCTGGGTGCTGAAACTCGCCCTTACCGAGGGGATACCCACGCTGCCGGCCGAGCCCTGGCTCTACACCGGCGGAGCGCTGGGCTGCATTAACCTGGTCCTGAGCGCCCAGCTGATCCGGCATATCGGCGTGCTGCTGACCGGGCTGAGCATGATCGCCGGTCAGCTGATCGGCGCACTGCTCATGGACTGGCTGCTGCCAGTGGCCGGCAGCGCCATCTATCCGCAAACCGTGTTCGGCACCCTGCTCACACTCGCCGCGATCGTCGTGGCCGCACTGCCCGGATCAGCACTGCGGAAGTTCTGGCAGCCCGGATCCGGGCTGCGCCGATCCCGTCTGCGCCGATCCCGTCAGCGCCGCCTGCCCTAGCGATCCTTGGGCAGATCCCTGCTGCGCCCTCGCCCAAGGCCTGTCCACCGTGAGGCCTTCCAGGGGTTTATTTGTTTCGTCCGCGTGCGGCCACGTGCCAGCGGTCCACGATTTCGCCGCCGCTGATCACGGTGACGTCGTCGACGAGGTTCATGGCAATGCAGACGTGATTGGGGACCACACGCAGCCGGTCTCCGAGAGCGGGCAGCGTTGCCTCCGCTGGCCATACAACGGTGGCGTGGTGTTCTGACAGTGCGGTGATTCGGGCTTCCGGGTGGTCAAGGAGCCGCCCGAAGCCGGTGGTCCAGCCAGGCCGGTCCCCGCCGAGGATTTTACTGCCTGAGTCCAGGATGACCCTTCGCGGTATGAGGTCGGTGCCTTCATGGCGGCTGACGACTGTTGCCGCGACGGTCAGTGCGATGTCTTCGACCGCACAGCGTTCCAGTTCCAGCTGTTGGGCGTCCCCGAAAACGTACACGCCGGGCCGGACTTCCGTGGCTCCGGAGTTGCCGGCGGTGAGGGTGGCGGTGGGTGTGGAGCCGCCGCTGCGGTGGGTGATGGGGAAACCTCCCGCGGTGAGCAAATCGGCGGCTTTGCCGAGGGCCAACCGTTCCTCGTCCGCAGCCTTCAGCGGCATGCCGGGGGCATAGCTGTGCCCTGGGAACGTGAAAATGCCCGTGACGCGCAGCCCACCCCGCGCTGCGGCCTGGGCGACGCCGACGACGGCGTCGGGTGCGATCCCGCTGCGGTGATGGCCGCTGTCGATCTCCAGCACCACTTCAATCTCCCCGACGGCATCGCCGAGCGACGCGGCCATGGTTTCGGCTGCTTCCCGTGAGTCCACGCCTACCGCGATCCTGGCTTTTGCTGCAAGGCGCTGGAGCCGTTCAGCCTGTCGGGGACCTATCCAGAGCGGATACGCGATGAAGATGTCTTTGGCCCCGTGCTCTGCAAAGACTTCGGCCTCTCCGAGGGTGGCCACAGTCAGTCCTACGGCTCCGGCTGCCAGCTGCATTTCAGCGATTTCGGGCACTTTGTGCGTCTTGACGTGTGGCCGGAGGTGCAGGCCCTTGGCCCGGACGGCCGTTGCCATGCGGTCGATATTTCGCTGGAGCACGTGCCGGTCGATGATGATCTCGGGTGTGTCGATTTCCGCTGGGATGGTCATCTTTACACTCTACGTGGAATGAGTCATCGCATACTCTATGTATACAACACGTAGTTCCACGAACCGCTCGTTGGCTGGCAGAAGACGAACGGCGACGCCGAGCGCGGAATTTGGGAACAGATACTCGCTGCGGACCCGACTAGGGCCCAGTACTCCTGAGCGTGTCCCCAGGGGCAATCTAGGTGTGATTGAGTTTGGCTTATGGGTTTCGAGCTGAGCAGCGAGCTCCTTGATGCGTGGACGCTGGTTGAAGAAGATGCATTCCTTTTCTCGAGAAAGTCTGGGGTGACCCGAGCCGGGTTCGCTGTACTCCTGAAGTTTTTCCAGCAGCATGCGAGGTTTCCATCCGGGCCGTCTGAGCTTCCTGCAGGTGCTTTGGACTATGTTGCCTTGCAGGTTTCGGTGCCGGTTGATGATCTTGCCTCGTACTGGGGCGGCCGCTCGGTAAAGTATCACCGCGCCGAGATCCGGTCGCTTTTTGGATTCCGTGAGTTTACTCGGGCGGATGAGCCTGTTTTTTCTCAGTGGCTCGCCCTTCGAGTGTGCCCATCTGAAGTACGGGATCCGGCCATTGCCGAGGCGCTACTGGCGAGGTGCCGTCAAGAGAAGATCGAACCTCCTGGTCGTACGGGCCGAATTGTTGGCGCTGCTCGGGCACTGTTTGAGCAGCGTCTATGTTCCACGGTGGTTGAAGTGTTGGGGCCGGGCGGGGCGGCCCGGCTAGAAGCCCTCATTTCCGATGCTTCGCCGGGCTCGCTGCTGGGTGCGTTGAAGTCCGATCCGGGGCCGGCCGGGCTTGAGTCGCTCCTTTCTGAAGTGGAGAAACTTGCTGCAACCCAGGCTTTGGACCTGCCAGATGCGCTGTTTGACGGTATCTCGGAGAAGGTCGTGAGCGCGTGGAGGGCACGGGCTTCCCGGATGTATCCATCAGATTTATGGGAAGCGCCGCGACCGGTGCGTCTGACGTTGTTGGCTGCGTTGTGTCATCAGCGCACAGCGGAGATCGCTGACAGCCTGGTTGATCTGTTGCTCGTCTTGGTGCTGAAGATCAACACCAGCGCCGTGAGGAAGGTTGAAAAGGAACTCACTGCGGACTTGCAGATGGTCCGCGGTAAGACGGCGCTGCTCTTCCGTCTGGCCGAGACTGCTGTGGGGAATCCGGATGAAACGGTCAGGAACGCGGTTTTCCCGGTGGTGAGCGAGAAGACACTCCAGCAGCTTGTGAGAGAAGCCAAAGCGAACGAAACGGCATTCCAAGGCAAGGTCCGGGTGGTCCTGCGAGGTTCGTATTCAAACTACTACCGACGGATGCTGCCGGGGTTGCTGTCGGTACTGCGGTTCCGGTGCAACAACACGGCGTTTAGGCCGGTGATGGACGCGATCGATCTCTTGAATAAGTACGCGATCGCAGGAAGCAAGGCACAGTACTTCAGCCCGGAGGACGGTGTTCCCATTGCTGGGGTAGTTCCGAGGAACTGGGTCACGGCAGTCCAGGACGAGAAGGGCAGGGTGGAACGGATTCCGTACGAGCTGTGCGTACTCGTTGCTCTACGGGACGCGCTGCGCCGGCGTGAGGTATTCGTCGATGGTGCCGGTAAATGGCGGGACCCTGAGGACGATCTGCCCCCGGACTTCGATGCTTCCCGTGAGCTCCACTATGAATCCCTGCGCAAGCCTTTGGACCCGGGCCACTTCATCGCAGACCTGCAAACCAGAATGGCCCAGTCGTTGCAAACCCTGGACCGTGCTCTCCTGACGGATGCCGCCGGAGGGGTCAGCATTACCCAGCGAAAGGGTGCTGCCTGGATAAAGGTACCCAAGCTGGAAAAACTCGTTGAGCCCGCCAACCTGGGCCGGCTCAAAGACGAGGTACTGGCCCGGTGGGGAACCCTGGACCTTCTCGAAGTGCTCAAGGAAGCTGACTTCCTGGCCGGTTTCACGCCGGGGTTCACCTCGATCGCGTCCAGGGAAGTCCTTGGCAAGGACGCGCTGCGCCGTCGTCTGCTGCTGTGCCTGTTCGGGCTGGGCACGAACATGGGCATCAAGGCAATCGCTGATGCCGGTGGTCACTCCGAGACCGAGCGCGAATTGCGGCACGTGCGCAGAACCTACATCACGAAGGACAACCTGCGCCAGGCCATCGTGAATGTCGTCAACGCGACCTTTGAGGCCAGAAATCCTCAGTGGTGGGGCGAGGGAAACGCCTGCGCCTCGGACTCGAAGAAGTTCGGCTCCTGGGAATCTAATCTCATGACTGAATGGCATAACCGCTACGGCGGGCCCGGTGTGATGATCTACTGGCACGTGGAGAAGAAATCGACGTGTATCTACTCGCAGCTGAAGAACTGTTCCTCCTCTGAAGTCGCTGCCATGATCGAAGGCGTCCTTCGCCACGATACCGAGGCCGAGATCGAGGCGAACTACGTCGATACCCATGGCGCTTCGATCGTGGGATTCGCGTTCACCGAGCTCCTGGGGTTCAAGCTCTTGCCCCGGTTGAAGAACATCGGCTCCATCCGTCTCTACCGGGCAGAGAGCGAGAGCATCTATTCGGAGATTACCCCGGTCCTGAGCCGGGCCATCAACTGGGACATCATTGCCCAGCAGTACGACCAGATGGTCAAGTACGCCACGGCATTGCGCCTGGGCACTGCCGAATCAGAGACAATCCTGCGCCGCTTTACCCGCGGCGGGCCAAAGCACCCCACCTACCAGGCCCTCGAGGAACTCGGCCGCGCTGTCCGGACCATCTTTGCCGCCGATTACCTTGTCAGCGAGAGTCTGCGCCGGGAAATCAACTCGGGCCTGCAGGTTGTGGAGAACTGGAACAGCGGCAATGACGTCGTGTTCTACGGCAAGAACCGTGATCTGACCGGCGCCGACCGGGAAACCACCGAAGTCTCCATGCTTGCGCTGCACCTGCTGCAATCATCTCTGGTGTTGGTCAACACCCTGCTGTTGCAAACCATCCTGGAAGAGAAGGAATTCAGCGAGCTGCTTGGACCCGAAGACCGCCGCGGCCTCACCCCACTCTTCTGGACCCACATCAACCCCTACGGAACCTTCAAACTCGACATGAACACCAGCCTTGACCTTGGCTCCTACGCGTCGGAGCCACGACGGGCCAGCTCTCCGTAGCGCTCAGCTCTGAACGTGCTTTGCAGGGCCTGCACAAAGCCGAAAGGGCGGTTTGAGGGGCACCGCGGGTTCAGTGGTTTCCTACACGGCAACCGTTCACACCGGTCCCTTGTATTCCGTGGGTCGGCGGGGACTTCAAACGGTGCCTTACGAACGATCGTTGCGGTCGTGCATGTCGGCGTGACGGATACGTTCCTGCATAAGGCTCCTTCGTTGGAAACTTCCGCGTCAACTTTACGTCCTTGGCGGGACTGTGACGGACCAAGGCCGGGGGCAAGGCCTTCGGTGCACGGTCAGCGGTGCACTATCCCCGGCGGGGGCCCGCGGCCGGCGGCCATCAATACTGCCGGTCAGTGCTGCGGCAAGTTGCTGGAGCATTGTGGGCTGGGATTTTGCCGATTTCGATGACGTGCTACCGGCCCGGCCGGGGACGTCCCTACGACGGCGCCCAAACCACCGGACGTTAACCCTGCCGCTTTGGGCAGGGTGACTTAGGTTCGTCCGGCTGATGGTGTTCGGCAGGCGTCAGCGCCCAAACACGTTTCTTATCAATATGTGAAGAAGTGCATTTCTTTCCTCGGTTTACCTCTAGAAAGCCGCCTGAATCTGAAGAAGAGTTGTTCTTACGGAAAAGTTACACCGCACCGGTCCAGCCGGTCGCTTCCTGCAAAGGCGCAGGGAACGGCCGGCCAGGACAACACGGAGCGCAAACAAGGAGACAACGATGACTGCAGCATTTGAGCCCACCGGGCAGACGCCCGAAGAGCAGGCCGCCGCCCTGGAGCTCGAGTGGGCTTCCAGCCCGCGCTGGGAAGGTGTGACCCGTGACTACAAGGCCTCGGACGTGGTCAAGCTCCGCGGCCGCGTCTCCGAAGAGCACACGCTGGCCCGCCGCGGTTCCGAGAAGCTCTGGAAGCAGCTCACCGAAGAGCACAAGACCGGCGGGTACACCAACGCCCTGGGTGCCCTGACCGGCAACCAGGCCGTGCAGCAGGTCAAGGCCGGCCTGCGCGCCATCTACCTCTCCGGCTGGCAGGTTGCCGCCGACGCCAACAACTCCGGCCACACCTACCCGGACCAGTCGCTGTACCCGGCCAACTCGGTCCCCACCGTGGTGCGCCGCATCAACAACGCACTCCTCCGCGCCGACCAGATCGAATTCTCCGAGGGCGTCCAGACGGTTGAGGACTGGATGGTGCCGATCATTGCCGACGCCGAGGCCGGCTTCGGCGGCCCGCTGAACGCCTACGAGCTCATGAAATCCATGATCCAGGCCGGCGCGTCAGGTGTGCACTGGGAAGACCAGCTCGCCTCCGAAAAGAAGTGCGGTCACCTCGGCGGCAAGGTGCTGATCCCCACCCAGCAACACGTCCGCACCTTGAACGCCGCCCGCCTGGCGGCCGACGTCGCCGGTACCCCGTCGGTGGTCATCGCCCGCACCGACGCCGAGGCAGCCACCCTGATCACCTCCGACGTCGATCCCCGCGACAAGGAATTCGTCACCGGCGAACGCACCCCGGAAGGCTTCTACAAGGTCCGCAACGGCATCGAGCCCTGCATCGCCCGCGCCAAGGCCTACGCCCCGTACTCTGACCTCATCTGGATGGAGACGGGCACCCCGGACCTGGAGCTGGCACGCAAGTTCGCCGAGGCCGTCAAGGCTGACTTCCCGGACCAGATGCTCTCCTACAACTGCTCGCCGTCGTTCAACTGGCGCAAGCACCTGGACGACACCACCATCGCGAAGTTCCAGCGTGAACTCGGCGCCATGGGCTTCACGTTCCAGTTCATCACCCTGGCCGGCTTCCACGCCCTGAACTACTCGATGTTCGATCTCGCCCACGGTTACGCCCGTGAAGGCATGAGCGCCTACGTCGAGCTGCAGGAGAAGGAATTCGCCTCCGAGTCCCGCGGCTACACCGCGACCAAGCACCAGCGCGAAGTCGGCACCGGCTACTTCGACGACATTGCAACCGCGCTCAACCCGAACGCATCAACCCTGGCACTGGTGGGATCCACCGAAGAAGGCCAGTTCCACTAAGCCCGTACGGGCAGGATGCCGGTGCCAACTTTATCGCCGCGCAAGGCACCACTGCCTCCGCTCTGTGCCGCCAGCCAAGGTAACCTCCCGAACGAGGCCTCTGGCCGGAGGGCATACCCAACTTTTTTCAAGGAACAGCTCCCATGAACAGCTTCACTGACAACTTCACGATCAACGGGGTCATGCTGACGGCCCGGCCGGTGCACCGGCAGGACGAGGTTCTTACTCCGGACGCGCTGGAGTTTGTCGCCAAGCTGCACCGGGCAACTGCTGAGCGTCGGCAGGAACTGCTGCAGGCCCGCAGGGCCCGGCGGGCTGAGATCGCCGGCGGCCAGGATCCCCGGTTCCTGCCGGAGACCGAGGACATCCGCAACGACCCGTCGTGGCGCGTCGCTCCGCCGGCCCCGGGTCTGGAGGACCGCCGGGTGGAGATCACCGGACCGGTGGACAAGAAGATGACCATCAACGCGCTGAACTCCGGTGCGAAGGTCTGGCTTGCGGACATGGAGGACTCCTCCACGCCGTCGTGGCGGAACGTCATCAAGGGCCAGCTGAACCTGACCGACGCGCTGGAACGCCGGATCGATTTCACCTCCCCGGAGGGCAAGGAGTACAAGCTCCGCGCCGCCGGCGAGCTGCCCACCATCGTGGTGCGCCCCCGAGGCTGGCACCTGCCCGAGAAGCACATGCTGATTGACGGCACGCCGATCGCCGGCGGGATCGTGGACTTCGGCCTGTTCTTCTTCCACAACGCCCGCCGCCTGATCGCCCAGGGCAAGGGCCCGTACTTCTACCTGCCCAAGATCGAGAACCACCTCGAGGCACGCCTCTGGAACGACATCTTCGTGCTCGCCCAGGACCTGCTGGGCATCCCGCAGGGCACCATCCGCGCCACCGTCTTGATCGAGACCATCACCGCGGCGTTCGAAATGGAGGAAATCCTCTACGAACTGCGCGACCACGCCGCGGGCCTGAACGCCGGCCGCTGGGACTACATCTTCTCCCTGATCAAGAACTTCCGTACCCGCGGCCCCCGGTTCGTCCTGCCGGACCGTGCCCAGGTGACCATGACCCAACCCTTCATGCGCGCCTACACCGAACAGCTGGTCCGCGCCTGCCACAAACGCGGCGCGATGGCCATCGGCGGCATGGCCGCCGCCGTCCCCAACCGCAAGGACGCCGAAGCCAACGCGATCGCCATTGAAAAGGTCCGGGCGGATAAGACCCGCGAAGCCGGCGACGGTTTTGACGGCTCCTGGGTGGCCCACCCGGACCTGGTTCCGGTATGCCGCGAGGTGTTCGATTCCGTCCTCGGCGGCCGCCCGAACCAGCTGGACCGGCTCCGCGAGGATGTGACCCCGGACGACCGCGCCTTGCTCGACATCGCTCCCACCACCGGAACCATCACCGAACAGGGCATCCGGAACAACATCGAAGTGGGCATCCGCTACATCGAGTCCTGGCTGCGCGGGAACGGCGCCGTGGCCATCCACAACCTGATGGAGGACGCCGCCACCGCGGAGATCTCCCGCTCGCAACTGTGGCAGTGGATCTTCTCCCACGCCATCACGGACCAGGGTGACGTCGTCACCCGCGAGTGGGTGGAGGACATGCTCGACGAGGAGTTCGCGAAACTGGAACGCTTCGACGGGGACCGCTTCGCCGACTCCCGCGACATCTTCGAAGAAGTCACAATGAGCCGGGAGTTCCCGGACTTCCTGACCCTCCCTGCCTACGACCGGTTCCTGCACGAGGCCATCGACCCGGGCGTCACCGAACCCGTGGCCGGCTGACGGCCTCGGACAGCGATGCGGTCAGAACTCCCGCATTCCGCCGCAACAGGAAGCCCGACCGCCGGGCGCGGGGGAACCTGACCGCACGTGGTACCGGCAGGGTGTCCCGGGGTCGCCCGGGACACCCTGCTGCACGCCGGACAGCATCGCAGGCCAAGGCGCCGACCAAGCCGCCGGCCGCCGGGCCGATCGTCCCGGAGAGGGCGCCATCCGGCCCCGGACGGGACCGGGCGCCACAACCACCAGCCACAGGATTAACACGGCCTGAACCCTCCACCAGGAAAGGCTCCACGAATGAAGAGAATGCTGATTATCGGCCCTCCAGGCTCCGGCAAGGGAACCCAGGCGGAGAAAATTTCCGCGCGCCTGGGGGTGGTACCGATTTCCACCGGGGATATTTTTCGTGCCAACGTCCGGGACCGGACGCCGCTGGGTATCGACGCGGCCGCCTATCTGGATAACGGTGATTTTGTCCCTGATGAGATCACCAACGCCATGGTGCGCGCGCGTCTGGGGCAAGAAGATGCACGGGAGGGCTTCCTGTTGGACGGCTACCCCCGTACCGGCGCCCAGGTTGAAGAACTGGATGACATTCTTGCCGGCCAAGGGCAGGAACTGGACCTGGTTCTCCAACTCAGCGCCGGGGACGAGGAGCTCGTGGGCCGCCTGCTGGGCCGGGCAAAAGAAGCCGGACGCAGCGATGACACCGAAAAAGTCATCCGCCACCGGCTGGCGCTCTATCACGGGCAGACCGAGGCCGTTCTGGCCCGCTACGCCGAACGCGGCCTCCTGGTCAGCGTTGACGGCTTCGGTGCTCTGGGTGTGGTGACCGACCGGGTAATGCGTGCCATCACTGTCACCAGCGGGCGGCGTTAGCCGCACACGAGACCCACTGGCGCACGTTCCCCTGCCGGGAGCGGGCCAGGACCATACCCGTCTTCTCCGGAGGCCTGAGAAGAATCGACAGCGCAGATCCGGGATGTGGTTGCCGTATCGTTGTTGTCCGATCACTGTGACAGGGCACGTGAAGCCTGGCCCGGTGCCAGGGATGCACATAAATTCTTGAACGTAAACGAAGGGGTTTACACATGTCCGATAACCATGGCGAAGGCCCAGCAGTCCTTGCGGATTCATCCGGGCGCGGGGACGCGTTGGAGAACTTGCTGCACGAAAACCGCCGGTTCGTCCCCAGTGAGGAGTTCGTCTCCGGCGCCGTCGCCGGGGCCGGCCTCTATGGGGAAGCGGAGAAGGACCGGCTCGGTTTCTGGGCCCGCCAGGCCCGGGACCTGCTGAGCTGGGACCGGGACTTCACACAGACCCTGGACTGGACCAACCCGCCGTTTGCCCAGTGGTTTGTGGGCGGGGAGATCAACGCCGCCTACAACGCACTGGACCGGCACGTCAAAAACGGTCTCGGGGACCGGGTGGCCATCTACTTTGAGGGCGAACCCGGCGATACCCGCACCTACACGTATGCCCGGCTGACGGAGGAGGTCAAGAAGGCCGCCAACGCCTTCGAAACGCTCGGGGTGACCAAGGGCGACCGGGTGGCCGTCTACCTGCCCATGATTCCCGAGGCGGTCATCACGATGCTGGCCTGCGCCCGTATCGGGGCGGTCCACTCCGTGGTATTCGGCGGGTTTTCCGCCGATGCCCTGCGCAACCGGGTTGACGACGCGCAAGCCAAGCTGGTTGTCACCTCTGACGGCACCTATCGCCGCGGCAAGCCCAGCGCCCTGAAGCCGGCCGTCGATGAGGCACTGAGGACCGAAGGGCACACGGTCGGTCACGTCATCGTCGTCCGGCGCAACGGGGAACCGGTGGCCTGGACGGAGGGCCGGGACCTCTGGTGGGAGGACACCGTCGGTACGGCGTCACCGGAGCACGCCCCCGTCGGCCATGATTCCGAGCACCCGCTGTTCATCCTGTATACCTCCGGGACCACGGGCAAGCCCAAGGGCATCCTGCACACCACCGGCGGATACCTGACCCAGTGTGCGTACACGCACCGGACCGTGTTCGACCTGAAACCGGAGACAGACGTCTACTGGTGTACCGCGGACATCGGCTGGGTGACCGGGCACAGCTACGTCACCTACGGCCCGCTGGTCAACGGCGCGAGCATGCTCATGTATGAAGGAACGCCGGACAGCCCGCACCAGGGCCGCTGGTGGGAACTGGTGGAAAAATACAAGGTCTCCATCCTGTACACCGCACCGACGGCGATCCGGACCTTCATGAAATGGGGCCGGGACATCCCGGCCAGGTATGACCTTTCCTCGCTGCGGGTCCTGGGCTCGGTGGGCGAACCGATCAACCCCGAAGCCTGGATGTGGTACCGGGAGGTCACCGGCGGCAACGGCGGCAAAAAGACGCACCCGGCACCCATCGTCGATACCTGGTGGCAGACCGAGACCGGGGCCATCATGATCGCCCCGCTCCCCGGGGTCACCGCCACCAAACCCGGTTCCGCGCAGACCCCGCTGCCGGGCATCGTCGCGGACGTGGTCGATGAAGCGGGGGAATCCGTGCCCAACGGCCACGGCGGCTACCTGGTCATCCGCGAACCGTGGCCCTCGATGCTGCGCGGTATCTGGGGCGATCCGGACCGGTATAAAGACACCTACTGGTCCCGGTTTAAGGACATGTATTTCGCCGGCGACGGGGCCAAAAAAGATGAGGACGGGGACATCTGGCTCCTCGGCCGGGTCGATGACGTCATGAACGTTTCCGGACACCGGCTCTCCACCACCGAGATCGAGTCAGCCCTGGTGTCCCACCCGTCCGTAGCCGAAGCCGCCGTGGTCGGCGCCGCGGACGAAACCACCGGACAGTCCATAGTCGCTTTCGTGATCCTCCGCGGCGCCGCCGCGGAGGATCACGATATCGTGCGGACCCTGCGCGAGCATGTCGGCAAAGAAATCGGCCCCATCGCCAAACCCAAAACCATCCTGGTGGTGCCCGAGCTCCCCAAGACCCGCTCGGGAAAGATCATGCGCCGCTTACTGCAGGACCTTGCCGAAGGCCGCGAAGCCGGCGACTCATCCACGCTGGCCGACGCCGGCATCATGGGGACCATCACCGAGTCACTCAAAAAAGGAGTTCAACGATGAACAACACAGCAACCGCAGAACCCGGCCCCGCAGCCCACCGGACTTTGGCCCCCGCAGACCCCACCGCACACCCGGTACCGGCCGCTACCGGGGCCGCGGTCTTCGCTGACCCGGCCGCCCTGGGCCTGGGCGCATTCGCGCTGACAACTTTTGTCCTCAGCACGATCAATGCCGGTCTGTTGCCGGCCACGGTGGAGCCCGTCGTTCTCGGCCTGGCCCTGTTTTACGGCGGCATCGCCCAATTCAGTGCGGGCATCTGGGAATTCGCCAAAGGCAACACCTTCGGCGCGACGGCCTTCTGCTCCTACGGCGCGTTCTGGATGGCGTTCTGGTTTCTCGTCCGCTTCACCGACCTCTCCGCTGCAGGAAAGGACGCCGGCAAAGGAGTCGGCGTGTTCCTCCTGGCCTGGGGGATCTTCACCCTCTACATGACTGTCGCCGCACGCCGGACAAACCGGGCCGTCTTCCTGGTCTTCATCGCCCTGACTCCCACGTTCTTCGCCCTCGCCATCGGCGCCTACACCGGCGCCGTCACCATCACCAGAATAGGCGGCTGGCTGGGACTCCTGACAGCCCTCCTGGCCTGGTACGCGTCCTTCGCCGTCGTAACCAACTCCACCCACCAACGCACCGTCCTGCCCATCAACCCGCGCTGACCCGTACCCCCACGCATATCCCCGGCGGGCCAGTCACGGTGAGCGCCGCCGGACAGACGGGAACTAATTTTCCGGGGACGGCCGCCGGGCGTTGCGGTGGCGTAGCCGCTGGTGTGGCACGTATTCGGTCGTCCTGAGCGGTGGCAGGCCGCCAAGGGACAAGTGGGGCATGAGTCAGGTGGTTGCTGCCGGGATGAACCGGTGTCTCCGTGCCAAACCCGGGATCAGCCCGGGCTTTCTTCGATAGATTTCCTGAAGCGGCCGAGATCCCGCTGAAACCTGACACGGTAGCGGGCAGCGGCCCTCCCGGTAAACGGTGTGGCCAGTGCCGCAAAGAAAGTTCGGGTAGCGGGGAAACGAGAGGGACGTTTTGGGATGGCGGGCATCGCTCTGACGATTGATTGTGATGACGGCTATGTCCTGCGGGGGCACCTCTGGGAGCCCCCGGAACAGGAGAGAGCAGGTGCGGTTGTTCTCATCGCCGGTGCCACCGGGGTCAAAGCCACCTACTATCACCGCTACGCCGCCTTTCTGGCAGAGAACGGTTTCACCGTAATCACCTTTGACTACCGCGGTATCGGCCAGTCCAGGGATTCCACCCTAAAGAACCTGCAGGCCAGCTGGTATGACTGGGCACTGAAAGACCTGGATGCGGTCCTCGGATGGGCTCTGCGCAACTGCACCGGAATGGAGCTGAACGTCGTGGGCCACAGCTTCGGAGGTTTTGGTGTCGGACTGGCGAGCAACGCACGATGGATTAACCGGCTGCTGACGGTGGGCGCCCAGCACGCCTACTGGCGGGACTACCGGCGGGGACACCGCCTCCGGCTCTGCTGGCGCTGGCACACCCTGATGCCGGTTCTGACCTGGTGGAACGGCTACTTCCCCGGCAGGAAACTGGGCTGGCTCGAGGATCTACCCAAAGGCGTGGCCATGGACTGGGCACGGGGTCCCAAAGACTTCACCACCGGGCGGACCGGCCGGATCCGGCAGGAGCTGCGGGCACATCAGGCCTCACTGACTGCTCGCACCCTTGCAGTGGCGGCCACGGATGATCCTTTCGCCACAGAGGCCGCCGTCGCCCGCACCCTGGCCTATTACCCCAACAGCCCCGCCCTCACGGTGCAGCTGAAACCCCAAGACTTCGACCGAACAGAAATCGGACACTTCGCCCTTTTCCACAGCAGCTTCCGCCACACCTTCTGGCCCGGTACCATCCAATGGCTGCGCCACGGAGCAAACCCATGGGCCAACCCCGCCAGGCCGACCGATTCCAAGCCGTAAACGGCAAACACAAAGGCACTGACGCCAACCAGTGACCGACATCAACGGAACACGCGAGGACGGCAAAAGAACCGCACACGCGACAAACACCACTACTCCCTTGATGGATCAAGCCATGGCTGCTTGCGCTGGTCTACCGCAAACGGTCGTCTGGGGTAGAGTCGGCGCCGTCTCCCTGCGTGACTGCCAGACCCGCCACCTTCCATCACAAAAGCCACCCCGAAATCAAGCCAACGAAACATCTCGCCCGCTATGGGTTTTGTTAGACTGCGCTGCATGGGACACAAAATCGGGTACGTCCGGGTAAGCACCGCCGACCAGGATCCGCAGTTACAGCTCGACGCACTGAACGCCGAAGGCTGCCTGAGAATCTACAAGGACACCGCGACCGGGACCAGGGCCGACCGCCCCCAGTGGATCCTGTGCCTTGAAAATCTGCGCCCGGGAGACACCCTGGTGATCTGGAAAATCGACAGGCTCGGGCGAAACCTGCGCGACCTCATCGACATCGTGACCACCCTCGACGCCCGCGGAGTTGGGGTGCAGTCGTTGACCAACGGAATCGTGGACACCACCACTGCGCACGGCAAGCTTGTCTTTGGCATGTTCGCGCTCATGGCCGAATACGAAGCCGCGTTGATCCGCGAACGCACCCGGGCCGGACTGGCCGCCGCACGCTCCCGGGGCCGCAAGGGCGGACGCAAACCGAAGATGACCCCCGATCTCATCGGCAAGGCCCAGCGCATGTACGACGCACGGCAATTCACCATGGCCGAAATCGCCCAATCCTGCGGTGTCACTCCCATGACCATCTACCGCAACATCCAAACCACCAAAACCAGTCCGGAACTTCCCTAGCGCCAACGGCTGCACGGGATCCTACTCCACCCGTAGATTGCCCCTGGGGACACGCTCAGGAGTACTGGGCATCCTTGCCATGGTCGCGGAATTCGAAGCCGACCTGATCCGCGCACGAACCCGGGAGGGCATGGCGGTCGCCAAGGCGAAGGGCCGCCTCCGTAGGAAGCAGCCCAAGCTTTCCAAGACACAGGAAGCGCACCTGGTCTCCGTTCACCGGGCGGGGACACACACAACGGTGGAGATTGCCGAACTCTTCGCGGTAGCGCGCTCAACCGTCTACCGCGCCATCAAACGCGCTGGCGACGCCACCGTCTAGAACCGAGAGATTTCCGCCATCCGAAGCCGGAATTCGCGCCGACGCCCCTAAACGTGAATTTCCGTACCGATCCTCCTCAGACCCCGGTTCGGCGTGGGTGGCGGGGGCGAACTGGCCGCTAATGGGAATGCCCTTTGGCTGGCGTGCGGTGTTGTCGGTCATGCTCAGTCTGTGTGCGGCCGCATCCCGACAGCCACAGAGAAACTAGGTTGTGGACGTTTTGGGGCCGACCATCATGTAGAGAAAACGAATGAGGAACATCCCGGCCACAGCGAACATAAGTATCGCGAACTGGGGCCAGCCGCCGACGGCCTGGCTGCATGCCTGACCGAGTTCCGGGAAGAAGTTACGGGCGGGGACAGGGTCGAAGGCGGTCCCGCAGTATGCGTCGACGACTCCGTATTGGTTGCGGCACTGGCTTCTATACGGTGAACGGCGCTATAGATCCCAGTAGCCAGGGCCGCAGCCCCGATCAGGAACATCGCTAGCCGCATCTGCGGGGTACTAGGACCCACGAAGTAATTCGCCATGGGAGCTATTAGAGCACTCCAGTTCATGGCGAACCGGCAGTTCCATCACGTTTCGTCGTATTCGCCGGACTGGTCGGTTTCCAGGATGGCCACGACCCGGTCGAACCGCAGGAACTCTTGGCGGCCGTCGAGGTGCAGGAAATCCATCGACGGATCGTGCCCGCCGGAGAAGACGATTCGGATCTTACCGAACACCGGTGTCGGATCGGAGTAATCTCCTTTGTACAGGTAGACCGCGGCAATGCCGTTGAGCATCGGACGTTCACCGCGGTCGGCGCGCATGTGACGCAGCGCCATCGCCTTGGGGTCCTGCTCCGCCTGGTCGAGCGCCTTCATGAACGCGCCCAGATAGAAGTAGACGGCTTGGCCACGCCTCGCAAACGGCCGACACTGCGGCTGGCGTCAGGCGAGTTGCATGAGGCGAGGTCATCAAGGCAGCTGCTGGTGGCACGGCAATCTCGGCCACTTCGTCCGGCGCAGCCCGTCCGGCCCGCTTCGCTCCACAACGATCCTGACGCGCGCCCGCCCACGTGCGCGTTGATGCATGCATCGAATCCACCGTTAAACCGACACTTCCCACTGCGGTCGAACCAGGATCCTCAGCACGCCATGAGGACAGCCACGGCCTTCCAATGACTCAGCACGGGAATACGACGTTCATTGTCGCAGTCAACTCAAAAAGTTCGACGGAAGAAGACGAGACAAAGCTCACTGGTGTGGGAGAAAATGAGAAGGGCGCTGTCACGCGCCACAATGAGTGCAGCCACATTGGCCGGACGGCCGTTCGGCCGGTGTTGGCAGCAAGTCTCAATGAGGAGGAATGATGGGTAACGAAGCCCAAACTCCGGACGCAGCTGCGTCCGTGGACTTCAAGCAAGTCCAGTCGACCGAGCGGTTCCAGGAACTTCGCAAACGTCACCGCAGCTTTGTCTTTCCCATGGCCATTGCATTCCTGCTCTGGTATTTCGCATACGTCCTGCTGGCTGACTACGCCGTCGAATTCATGTCCACCAAGCTCTGGGGAAACATCAACATCGGCCTCATCCTGGGCCTGCTGCAATTTGTTTCCACGTTCGCCATTACCGGTTGGTATGTGAGCTACTCCAACCGGAAACTAGATCCGATCGCCGCCGAAATCCGCCACGAAATCGAAGGCCACGAGTTCGACAAATCCGGCAAAGCCGCGGACGGAGCAGCCAAATGATCGGGACTGTTACTGCCGTGGATGTTGCCGCGCCCAAGGGCACCGCCCTGCTGAACATCGCCTGAGTTCGGCATCGATGGAGGTCCCCTCGGATTTCGGAGTGGGCCGCAGGCCGCTTGTGGAGGTGCGCGAAGCACCTCGGCAGCGCGTATCAGATGCGTTTGCCTCACGGGATCCGAAAGCGGGACTAGGGCTTTTCCGGGTTCTGGCCCTTGGCCTTGGAGCCCTTCCATAGCCGACGGGATTGGTGGCTGCCTGGGGCATGCAGCACCAGGACGGGGCAATCCGCATGGGCAACACACGCAGAGCTCACGGAGCCGAGGTGCATGCCCAGGAATCCCCCATGGCCCCGGCGTCCAACTACCAGCAATGAAGCGCCGGCCGCCGCTTCCACGAGCTTCGCCGCAGCCGGCCCGCGGATCAGTTGCGAGGTCAGCCTTTCCGGAGTCTCGTCACCGAACGCCTTTTCCAAGGCGACTGCAAGAGTCTTCGATGCAGCCTCTTCAAACCGGGCGAAATCCGGTGGAACGTATCCGGCGTAAATCTCTGGAAAATCCCAGCAGGCAATAGCGACAATAGTGGCGTCCAGGGCCGGCGCCAGTTGCGCCCCCAGACGGAGCGCCTGGATGGACGCTTCCGAACCGTCCACGCCGACAAGAACCTTCTCTTCCGCTTCCATGATCATTCTCCTTCGAAGGTGAATCCCGTGGTTGTTCCTCGTTTGCAGCTCCCATTAGAGTTAGCTGTGTGCCGAGCATATGTGCACCCGCAGGGCTAACGGAACCGCCTACGGATGTTTCTCGGGACTGTCCCGGAATCTGATGCTATCTAGATCCCACCACCGATGTAGCCGTATGGGCTCCTGCAGTGTCCACGGGTCCGTCCACACCGTGTATCCGCTCGCCTTATCGACAAATTCGCGGGACCAAGAGCCTTGAGCTGCGATCCAGAGACCGGATGAGTCTGGCATGCCATCTTCGACCATGCCCCGTCGGTGAAGGTCATTGTCGAGATGAACGTCCACCACCATTCCGGCTGGGGATTCCCACTCGTCCGTGCGGCGCATCCCTGGGACTGCCACGTGTCTGTTAGTCATTCTGTACGTCGTAAGTAGTGCCGGGTTCAATTCCTGCTGGCGTTGTGCATGGGTGAGCAGTCCGTCCGTGCCCGGGCCGGATGGCTGCGGGACGGCGGGGCCGGTCGGGTTGGGTGGGGCTATTTTTTCAGTGACTGTGCGATCTGTGTCATGACGGTGTTGTCGGCCAGGGTGGTGGCGTCTCCTACTTCGCGGCCTTCGGCGACGTCTTTGAGGAGGCGGCGCATGATTTTGCCGGAGCGGGTCTTGGGCAGTTCCGGGACCACGAGGATGGTTTTGGGTTTGGCGATCGGGCCGATTTCCTTGGCCACGTGGTTGCGGAGTTCCTGAACGATCGCGTCGCCGGTGTCCACGACGTCGCCGCGGAGGATCACGAACGCGACGACGGCCTGGCCGGTGGTCTCGTCCGCGGCGCCGACGACGGCGGCTTCGGCGACGGCGGGGTGGGAGACCAGGGCTGATTTGATCTCGGTGGTGGAGAGCCGGTGCCGAGGGTGTTCATGACGTCGTCCACGCGGCCCAGGAGCCAGATGTCCCCGTCCTCGTCTTTCTTGGCGCCGTCGCCGGCGAACCGAACGCCGCCTGGTCCTACCCGCGGCCGACGCCCCAAGCCCGGATGATCAAAGGCCACGTTGCCTTCGCACCCGGCGGGGGCGTCATCGTCACCGACGACCGTCCCTGACCGTCCACATACGCGCCGGCTGCCTTCTGCCCCCACAGTTTTGTCCTGTCAATCCAAAGATAAGAGAGTACCCGCATGCCACGCATTCCCGCCCACACCGTTGCCGCAGCACCCGAAGCCTCCCAAGGGATCGCCCGGAAACTGGAGCAGAAAATGGGCAAGCTACTCAACATCCACGCCGGCATGGCACACTCCCCGGCCGTGATCGCCTCCTACGAGGGGATCTCCGCCGCCATCGCCGCGCACGGCAGCTTCGAAGCCCGCACCCGCGAAGCGGTCGCCCTGGCCGTCGGAAACCAGAACGGCTGTGACTACTGCCAGGCCGCACACACCCTCTCGGCACGCCGGGCAGGGCTGGACGACGAGCAGATCCTCGCGATCCGCGCCGGCGAAGTGGACTTCGACGACAAACTCGCAACGATCACCGGCGTCGCCCGTGAAGCCGCGGCCCGGACCGGGAACGTCTCCGACGCGACCTGGCAGGCTGCCCTTGACGCCGGCTGGAGCGCCGAGGAGCTCTCCGAGGCGTTCGCCCACATCGCGGCAAACCTGTTCACCAACTACTTCAACCACTACGCCGGAACAGAACTGGACCTTCCCGCCGTCCCGGAACTGACCGCCTGAGACCCCGAGCAGGTGGAAGGGAGCATCGGCCCCCTTCCACCCGGTCTGCGGTTTCACCTCCAAACCAGCAGGCCGGCAGGGCGCGGCGGTCACCCGCAGCCGGGCCCCGCCGGGCGGGGGGTACTGTCCTCGTCAGTGCGCTGTTGCCAGGGCCGCGGGAAGTTCGGTCAGGGCTGTGATGATGAATTCAGGAGCCTCAAAGTGGCCCGGGTAGCTACGCCCGGTCCTGTTCAGCCACGCTGTACGCAGCCCGGCACGGGCGGCGCCGTGGATGTCCCAGGGATGCACGGCCACCAGCAACATGCCGGCCGGGTCGGCCCCGGAAGCGGCGGCGGCATATTCATAGGAGGCCCGGGCCGGCTTCCAGGCGGGCGCGTCTTCGACCGAAAGCAGCGACTCAAATGCCTCCCGGATCCCGGCCTCGCTGAACAGCTTCCCAGCGATCTGGGCCGAGCCATTGCTGAGCGTAATCAGCCGGAACCCTGCAGCGGCGAGGGCCCTGATCCCCTCGGGGACATCCGGATGTACCCTGAGGCCGTTCATGCCGCCCATGACATGGTCGACCGCCGCGTCGAGAGGCCGGTTAAGCTCCGCTCCGGTCAGAAGTCCCCGGAGTGCGTCGGCCCCGATGGCGGCGAACGATCCGTTCTCTCCGCTGGCCGTCAGCGCGAAGCCGTCACGAAGCAGCGTGGCGAACCAGAGATTAGCCAGTTCAGCCGGCGCCCCGACCTCCCTGAAGCGTTCCCCCATGGGCGACATATCTGACAGGGTTTCGTTGACATCAAAGACAACGACTGAGATGGCGGTGGTCATGGATTCTCCTCGTGGTCGCGTGTACGTCTCCAGTGCAAGTCTGCCGCCTTACCGGATAAGAGTGAACCACTGGCGGCGCCAACCGGGCGTATCGGGGCCCGGTGTTCCCGGAAGGTGTAAGCGCAGGTATTATGCAAATTCCGTCTGGAAAAGTGCTCTTACCGCTCACCGATCCCGGGCGCTCTGTTTTCGCCGTCGTCGAAGAGGTAGAGGGCACTGGGGAATTCAGTAGCGGCGAACTGGCATTGGCCTTGGCTCTCGTTAGAGGTAGCTGCAGATGCGTTCGGGGTCGCAGGATGCGGGATCCCCTGCGGCCGCGGCGTCATGGAATTCGGCGACGGTTGCACGCAGCGCGGTGAGGTCTGCGATCTGGGCGTCGAGGTCGCGGAGTTGTTTGGCCAGCAGATCCTTCACATGTACGCAGGGGGCCTGGCCGATGTCCCGGACGGAGAGGATGTCTCCGATCTGGGCCAGGGTCAGTCCGGCGGTGCGGCCGCGGCGGATGAAGTCCAGCCGGCTGACCGTCGCGTGGGGGTAGTCGCGGTATCCGTTCGGTGTCCTGTCGGCGGCCGGCAGCAGGCCCCGACCCTCGTAGAACCGCAGCGTCTTGGCCGTCATGCCGGCGGCGACGCACTGAACGCCGAAGGCTGCCTGAGAATCTACAAGGACACCGCGACCGGGACCAGGGCCGACCGCCCCCAGTGGATCCTGTGCCTTGACAATCTGCGCCCGGGAGACACCCTGGTGATCTGGAAAATCGACAGGCTCGGGCGAAACCTGCGCGACCTCATCGACATCGTGACCACCCTCGACGCCCGCGGAG